>NZ_UCNM01000013.1:0-6036 GCF_900473975.1 Synechococcus sp. N26
CAACAAAAAAGCCACCTCAAGGTGAGGTGGCTTCTTCGTGGGTGGTGATGGTAATCGCTTCAGCAATCAGCACATCATCAACCTATTTGGAGAATGTTTTACCTGGCATCGAGCTATTTTCTCAGGGGGCTACCCCCCAAATATCGTCGCCGCTGATGCGTTTCACAACCGAGTTCGGGATGGATCGGAGTGGGACCACACCGCCATGGACACCAGGATAGATAAACATTCTCAAGGGATGAACCCTGAGAACTGCATAGGATCTGCAACTAAAGCTGCACGTCTGAATCAAACAAAGAAATGAGTCTTCAGGCAAGAACCAAAATGTTGGTCAAGCCCTCGGTCTATTAGTACTCCTCCGCTGCATCCATTACTGGACTTCCACGTAGAGCCTATCAACGGGTGTTCTTCCCGTGACCTTACTGGGTTACCCCATGGGAACACTCATCTTGAGGTGGGCTTCCCACTTAGATGCTTTCAGCGGTTATCCACTCCGCACATGGCTACCCAGCGTTTACCGTTGGCACGATAACTGGTACACCAGAGGTGCGTTCCTCCCGGTCCTCTCGTACTAGGGAGAAATCCTCTCAATGTTCCTGCGCGTACACCGGATATGGACCGAACTGTCTCACGACGTTCTGAACCCAGCTCGCGTACCGCTTTAATGGGCGAACAGCCCAACCCTTGGGACCGACTTCAGCCCCAGGTTGCGATGAGCCGACATCGAGGTGCCAAACCTCCCCGTCGATGTGAACTCTTGGGGGAGATCAGCCTGTTATCCCTAGAGTAACTTTTATCCGTTGAGCGACGGCCCTTCCACTCAGAACCGTCGGATCACTAAAACCGACTTTCGTCCCTGTTCGACTTGTAGGTCTCACAGTCAAGCTTCCTTCTGCTTTTGCACTCGTCAGCTGATTTCCAACCAGCCTGAGGAAACCTTTGTGCGCCTCCGTTACCTTTTAGGAGGCGACCGCCCCAGTCAAACTGCCCACCTGATACTGTCCGCTCCCCGGATAACGGGTGAACGTTAGAACCCTAGCTCTGAAAGAGTGGTATCTCACCAGTGACTAACTCATAGCCGCAACCATGAGATCAACGTCTCCCACCTATCCTGCGCATTCAGAGCCCGGGCACAATACCAAGCTACAGTAAAGCTTCATAGGGTCTTTCTGTCCAGGTGTACGTAGTCCGCATCTTCACAGACAATTCTATTTCGCCGAGCCTCTCTCCGAGACAGCGCCCTGATCGTTACGCCTTTCGTGCGGGTCGGAACTTACCCGACAAGGAATTTCGCTACCTTAGGACCGTTATAGTTACGGCCGCCGTTCACCGGGGCTTCAGTCGCCAGCTTCGCTTACGCTGACCGGCTTCCTTAACCTTCCGGCACTGGGCAGGCGTCAGCCCCCATACATCGTCTTGCGACTTAGCGGAGACCTGTGTTTTTGGTAAACAGTCGCCAGGGCCTCTTCACTGCGACCACCTTGCGGTGGCACCCCTTCTCCCGAAGTTACGGGGCCATTTTGCCGAGTTCCTTAGAGAGAGTTACCTCGCGCACCTCGGTATTCTCTACCACCCCACCTGTGTCGGTTTCGGGTACTGGCAGTCATGCCTTAACGGGTATAGAGCTTTTCTTGGAAGCTTGACGTCACCAACTTCGCTGCCGTAGCAGCTCGTACTCACGCCTCAGCTCGGAACGTTTTCACCGCTCCTCAACGCCTCGAACGCTTGAACCAGTAACCAACATCTGGCTTGGCTAGCCTTCTCCGTCCCTCTTCCCAAAACATGACCGGTACAGGAATGTTGACCTGTTATCCATCGACTACGCCTTTCGGCCTCGCCTTAGGTCCAGACTAACCCTCCGCGGACGAGCCTGCCGGAGGAACCCTTAGGGTTTCGGTGCATGGGATTCTCACCCATGTTTTCGCTACTCAAGCCGACATTCTCACTTCTATGCAGTCCACGCCCGCTCACGCTAACGCTTCGCCCCACATAGAACGCTCCCCTACCATAAAAATCCGCAGCTTCGGTACAACACTTAGCCCCGTTCATTTTCGGCGCAGGATCGCTCGACCAGTGAGCTATTACGCACTCCTTTGAGGATGGCTGCTTCTAGGCAAACCTCCTGGTTGTCTATGCAATCCCACCTCCTTTATCACTTAGTGTTGATTTGGGGACCTTAGCTGGCGGTCTGGGCTGTTTCCCTCTCGACCATGGAGCTTATCCCCCACAGTCTGACTGCCTCGCTACACACAGGGTATTCAGAGTTCATCTCGATTTGGTACCGCTCTCGCAGCCCGCACCGAAATGGTGGCTTTACCCCCCTGCTGGAGCACGAGACGCTACGCCTCAACGTATTTCGGGGAGAACCAGCTAGCTCCGGGTTCGATTGGCATTTCACCCCTAACCACAGCTCATCCGCTGACTTTTCAACGTCAGTCGGTTCGGACCTCCACTTGGTATCACCCAAGCTTCATCCTGGCCATGGTTAGATCACCCGGGTTCGGGTCTATAAACACTGACAAACGCCCTATTCAGACTCGCTTTCGCTATGGCTCCACCATTTCCGGTTTAACCCGCCAGTGCCTATAAGTCGCCGGCTCATTCTTCAACAGGCACACGGTCACCCTATAAGTAGGGCTCCCATTGCTTGTAGGCTCACGGTTTCATGTTCTATTTCACTCCCCTCCCGGGGTTCTTTTCACCTTTCCCTCGCGGTACTGTTTCGCTATCGGTCACACAGTAGTACTTAGCCTTACGAGGTGGTCCTCGCGGATTCACACGGAATTTCACGTGCTCCGTGCTACTCGGGATACAGCTAGCTCAGTTCAGTTTTCGGTTACGGGGCTTTCACCCTCTGTGGCGTGCCATTCAAGCACTTCTCCTAACTTCCCTGATACACGTTGCTGTCCCACAACCCCGATACTCGAAAGTATCGGTTTAGGCTCTTCCCCGTTCGCTCGCCGCTACTTAGGGAGTCGTTTTTACTTTCCTTTCCTCCAGCTACTAAGATGTTTCAGTTCGCTGGGTTGGCTCGTGCCAGCCTATGGATTCAGCTGGCCGTATTAAGGGTTGCCCCATTCGGAAATTCCCGGATCAAAGCGTGCTTCCAGCTCCCCGAGACTTATCGCAGGTAACCACGTCCTTCATCGCCTCTGTGTGCCAAGGTATCCGCCGTGAGCCCTTTGTAGCTTGACCAATTAACCTCCTGAACGCTTACCGCCGTTGAAAGCAGATTCTCAAGTTTTTATTGCTAAAAACAAGATCAAACTCTGATTGGCTCGACACCAATCAAAGAACGTTCAAGAGTCTCGGCTCTTGCTCAAAAGAATTTTCATTGTTCTAGATCCAATCTCCCTTTCAGAAGATCAGATTCAAAACAATGCATCTGTAAGATGCTTTGTTTTTTCCAGACTCACCTATGCAGTTGTCAAGGTTCTGCTAGAACTTCAAATCAAATCATCAATTGCTTGATCATCTGATCCGAGCCCAGCATCTTATCAACCAAATTCAAGGCTTTAACCTAAAACTTGGAATGACAGGAAGCTGGGGTCATCCAGCGGACACATCTAAATCACACTCCAATCGAGCTCAACTCCAAAAAATTGGAGATGGGAATCAAGTTCGGTCAGTGGAGGTTAGGAGACTCGAACTCCTGACATCCTGCTTGCAAAGCAGGCGCTCTACCAACTGAGCTAAACCCCCAACACCGAATGGGCCATCCTGGACTTGAACCAGGGACCTCACCCTTATCAGGGGTGCGCTCTAACCACCTGAGCTAATGGCCCAGGAGTCTCATCCCTTTTGGGGTGTGACCTAGACAAAGTTTAGGAACTGAAAATCTCCATCAAGCAATCAACATTGCTGCTGATCCTTAACTTCAAAGCTGAGGTACCGATCGACCTAAGGTGACAGGATTTCGGCCTAAGAATAAAAGTACTCAGGCATCAAAATCATTGTGTTGTCTCCCTGTTAGGAGGTGATCCATCCGCACCTTCCGGTACGGATACCTTGTTACGACTTCACCCCAGTCATCAGCCCCACCTTCGACGTCCTCCTCCACAAGGGTTGGAGTAACGGCTTCGGGCGTGGCCAACTTCCATGGTGTGACGGGCGGTGTGTACAAGGCCCGGGAACGTATTCACCGCAGTATGCTGACCTGCGATTACTAGCGATTCCGCCTTCACGTAGGCGAGTTGCAGCCTACGATCTGAACTGAGCCACGGTTTATGGGATTTGCTTGTCCTCGCGAACTTGCTGCCCTTTGTCCGTAGCATTGTAGTACGTGTGTAGCCCAGGATGTAAGGGGCATGATGACTTGACGTCATCCACACCTTCCTCCGGTTTATCACCGGCAGTCTCTCTAGAGTGCCCAACTAAATGCTGGCAACTAAAGACGTGGGTTGCGCTCGTTGCGGGACTTAACCCAACATCTCACGACACGAGCTGACGACAGCCATGCACCACCTGTCACTGCGTTCCCGAAGGCACTCTCCTGTTTCCAAGAGATTCGCAGGATGTCAAACCCTGGTAAGGTTCTTCGCGTTGCATCGAATTAAACCACATACTCCACCGCTTGTGCGGGCCCCCGTCAATTCCTTTGAGTTTCACACTTGCGTGCGTACTCCCCAGGCGGAACACTTAACGCGTTGGCTACGACACCGAGGGGGTCGATTCCCCCGACACCTAGTGTTCATCGTTTACGGCCAGGACTACAGGGGTATCTAATCCCTTTCGCTCCCCTGGCTTTCGTCCATGAGCGTCAGTGATGGCCCAGCAGAGCGCCTTCGCCACTGGTGTTCTTCCCGATATCTACGCATTTCACCGCTACACCGGGAATTCCCTCTGCCCCTACCACACTCAAGCCCAACAGTTTCCACTGCCATGATGGAGTTAAGCTCCACTTTTTAACAGCAGACTTGAAGGGCCGCCTGCGGACGCTTTACGCCCAATAATTCCGGATAACGCTTGCCACTCCCGTATTACCGCGGCTGCTGGCACGGAATTAGCCGTGGCTTATTCATCAAGTACCGTCAGATCTTCTTCCTTGATAAAAGAGGTTTACAGCCCAGAGGCCTTCATCCCTCACGCGGCGTTGCTCCGTCAGGCTTTCGCCCATTGCGGAAAATTCCCCACTGCTGCCTCCCGTAGGAGTCTGGGCCGTGTCTCAGTCCCAGTGTGGCTGATCATCCTCTCAGACCAGCTACTGATCGATGCCTTGGTGAGCCATTACCTACACCAACTAGCTAATCAGACGCGAGCTCATCCTCAGGCGAAATTCATTTCACCTCGCGGCATATGGGGTATTAGCAGCCGTTTCCAGCTGTTGTCCCCCTCCTGAGGGCAGATTCTCACGCGTTACTCACCCGTCCGCCACTAACCCGAAGGTTCGTTCGACTTGCATGTGTTAAGCACGCCGCCAGCGTTCATCCTGAGCCAGGATCAAACTCTCCGTTGTAGATCATTTCCTCTTAGACGTTCTCACGTCCTCAAAATGATTTGCGTCACCCATTACTCAGTGAAAACTGGCAACAGTTGAGGCCTCCTTTTGCTGACACAAAAGGGTTCTTAAGAGTGCATCTCTAGATTTCTCTTTCAATGACTTTCCGGGATCTCAGATCCGGTTGTTGCTCCACAATTCGCACACCGGCAACAAGAGAGCTCGTGAAAACCCTCCCGTTGCAGCGAATTGCTTCAGCGCAACGAAATTTTTTGACGGGACCTCACACCTTCATCGCTCTTTCATTCGGCCCCTCACCTCACCTCTCGGCTCGGCTCAGAACCAAACGCGATGAAAGCGTCAGTTCCTAAACTTTTCAATTGTCCAGGTGCGACCACACTGTTCCTCACTCCCTCTCAGGAGATCGGTTGGTTGGTCTTCGCGGCCTCTCGCGACCGCTTGAAGAACTTACAACACCGTGGGATCGCTCCCTCTTGGTCTCGTAAGCCGCCTCAGACACATCAAGACATTCGCCTCAAGCGCTTCGGCTTGCGCGCTCGCCTCTCGGCTCCCGCGCAAGACAAAACCATAACACCACA
>NZ_UCNM01000012.1:0-124183 GCF_900473975.1 Synechococcus sp. N26
GGGATCAAGGATTTCTTCCGTGACAGTCCGATAATCAAGTCGCGATGGCTACAGAAAGTTGTCGTTAGTGCGCCTAACGCCTACTGGCCTAACGCCACACGCGAAACTGAGATAAGGAATCAGCTTTGTATGGACGTCCGCTTGAAGGTCGCAATGAGCGCGGTGCTCATTGCGGCAATGTTTGTAACCGCTGCTGGCGGTAACTGGTTGACGTTCCTTTTCTTCGCCGCCATGGCGGTCATCGTGACTTGGGAAACCAGCTAAATAGGCTTCATTAACTGGGTTAACGCTGACCTCGTTACCCACATTGTTCCGAGAGCTTGAATTCTGCGTTCCTGAGGCGGGTTGACGTCAAAATTGAGATTGACCTGATGTACGTCGCGAGGTTGGGTCAGAAGCTGAAGACTGTCCTGGAGGGTTCTCCTCAGTACTTGTCTCAGAGGCCATATCCTCAACCTCTGAAACCGGTTGATCCGTCGCTTGACTTACTGAAGACTCAGGTTGAGTTGAAGGGGTTGTGACCCGAGTGGCGCAGTCGCGTCTGATTTTTTGGACATCCAAGGCGAATTGATTGGCTGCTCCCCCTGCCAGTAAGGCTTGCTCCATATCTCCTAGTTCATCCATCAGGACTGCAAACGCTCGGTATCGAGGAACAAGCAAGTCCATCCCTGCAGTGATCCTTCCGCTGTTGGCGCACCGCCCATCGAGGTCAAGGTCTGCGACCTCTTCAAGCCTCTCGTCCACCTCTTCGAGAAGTTCGTTGATCTGCGCTTGAAGTTTCTCTGCTACCTGAGCGGCTGTCGGTTCCGCAGGTTTACAAGCAGCCAGCAACAGCAGGGGCAGAAGCAGCAGAAGTCTTTTCATACCTCTGATTGTGCCTTGATCTCGCTTCTGGCGCCCAGCCCATGTGCTTCTGTACTACGCAGCGGGCAAGGAAGTGGGTCGCCAGATCAGTTGGAGTGCGTAATGCCCAACTTGATCGACGTTGGATCACAGTTGGTAGCTGCAGGTTGTTTGCCACTGATCAAGACCGCCATAACCGTCGTTTTCCAAGTAGGTCACACGAACATCGACACCGTTGCTTTCGTTGGCGACGTACAGGTGATCTACGAAGACATAGCTCCCTGGATCCCACAGAGCAGCTTTGATTGCCTGCTCACAGTTTTGAACCAAGCCCTGACGTGAAGCGGCCTTCAGCCTTTCAGCAGGCTCCACATAAGCCTTGAGCTCTTCACATTTGAAATGTTTGTCTCCTTTCCCCGGTTCAGCCTTGTTGAGTTGGGCACGAGTCCAGTCGCACCTCTTGAAGTCAGAGATGATCCCGGCACTCTTGAAATCAAAGTGGGATTTGCCCTGCTTGTCGGTTAACGCAGAAGAAGCAGCATCACCTCTAGCCGACTTTGTTGAGAGGAACGCGTCTGCATGGCTGTAGTAAGCCCGAGCTCCTAGGCCAACTGCGACAACAAGCACAGCCGAGGGAATCCAGCGTCGCACTCTCATTGGTCTATTAAGGCCGGAGTCAAGGATGTCAGAGGTAGCAATTCAGACCCTCGGCAGGATCAGGCTCAGTGGTGGCCCTTTGCAGCGAATGCTTCAGCTGACTGGCTGCGAGTGCAGTCAACAGCGTTGGCGCCTCCAACGAAAACAGCCAAGAACATGATCGCGACGATCACGCTGCCAAAGATGTAGGAGATAGGAGATTTCATGCCGAACTAACGGCGTTATCTGGCCCGGGTGACGTCATTTGATACTGCGCCAGCGTTCAAATCAGACCCAAGCAGGCTTTGGGCAACGCCTATCAGCAGAAGCTGCGGAATATTCCAGATACTCCTCCAATGGCTTACCTGCATAGAGGCAGTGCCGGTAATGCTCAACCTTCCGGAATAGGAAATCCATCTCCCTCTTCAGGTCACTCACGTTCTGCTCATATGCCTCTTCTGCTGACCTGAGCCTGTAGACGGCCTGCACGTACGCCTCTTCTGCATTCCGCAGCTTGTGCTGCGGTGCGAACGAGTCAAAGCTCTTCCGGAGTGACATTTGTCCAAACCGTTGTGGCAATGATGCCAGCGGTTCAGATCCTCGTGCAGATGTGAGTCACGAGATCAGCGTTTACCAAGTTGAAGACGCTTCAATCGTCTCGCCACCCCGTCCAAACTCCAGCAGAAATTTCTGAGGCCCGTCTACGTACTGGCATGGACCTGGAAGCCCCCCATGCCCCTCCTATTTTTGAAATTTCGCAGGACTGGGTAGTGGCTCAGTCGCTTTACCAGCATTCCTCCAAGCCAACCCAGCTTCGATTGCAGTGCCAGCTGCCTGCTGCACAAGGGCCATTGAGGAGGGCCGCCCCTCCCAGGTGGAAGAGACGGCCTAGCTCGCTTGTTCAGGATTGGTCGATCAATTGTTGATCAGCCTCCAGTGGCTACTCCCACAACAACAGTCGCAATAGAAACCACGATGCCTCCCCACTTCACCCATTCCGTGCCGTGATCATGAGTGTTGGCGAAAAGAAGAGCGCCAAGCTGAAGAACAACAAGCTTTTCGAACATGAAAGAAGAGCCAATGGCGGCCCCTTTGTAACCTAGTGTACGTGTTCGTGCGGTTACGTTCCCTCTCGAATTATGTATTGCTTGTTACTTTCGTGTGTCATGGCTCAGGGTGTTGTCGGCTGACTGTGTCGACCAAATTCCGTGACTAAAGGTGTGACTAAAGCTTTCTTGTCTCCTCTTTGAGAACCATTGTGCTGCATGCGATCTGAGCTTGTGCAAGGAGTAGTGCGTCCTAGTTGAAGTAGGTCTTGTTCTGCAGGGCAGGGCAGAGGTCGCGCATGGTCACGCCTATGGCGTGAGCCAAAGGATCGGTGTCACCACGTTGGCAGTGGCGTCGTCGCTCTTCAGAGTCTTTGCTTCTTGCTCAACGACTCAGACCCACCTTTTTCTGAACTGTTTTTCAGCGGTTCGTTCCATCTGCCAGCCCGACCAACGTCGCCATTCGATTTCTGCGGCCGTCAGACATTGATCTGCAAGCGATTCTTTTTGATTGTTCGCTGTGCCAAAGCGGATGGGGCAAGCAGGACAAGCGTTCATCTCGAGCTCCCCATTTGATTCAACCTTGTCGTACAGGTTCAACCGATGGTGGTTGTGATTGCTACCGAACCAAATTGATCAGTATTTCAACTCAGTTTGTCGTCCAATCTGTCGCTTTGGACGACATCAGCTGGCTTTGAGGTAGACCTTGCGGCCATTGGCATCCACCTTGTAGCGACCACCCCGTGGACCGATGTGAATTACATCGGTGCTTGATGTGTTGATCGGGGTTGGTGGCTCCAGAGATTCCGGCTCAACCTCTATGGGGGCTGGAATCTCAGGTGTTTGTGTCCTCAGGTGTGGTGCTGCCTTGAAGATATTCAGCCCGAGCTTGCGATACAGAAAATCTGCAATTCGCATGACGCATTACTGGAACTACTTTTTATTTTCCGGCGATGTCAAGTCTGTGATGGCGCTGATCCAAGCGCCCGGTTCCAATTGCCTTACCGCTGATTGTTCGACGACTCTTCTCGATTGCTTTGCACGTCGGGGAAGTGCTCGTTCATGCAGTCCGGGCAGATGCCATGGCTGAAATTCAGCGTGCTGTGCTGCATCAGGAATCGTTCGATCGGTTGCCAGAACCCTTCGCTGTCGCGGATCGATTTGCAGTAGCTGCATGTGCTGATTAAGCCTTGAGCGTGATGCATCTGACAGAACTCATCCATCAGAGCCAGGGATCGGCGTCTGAGTTCCAGCAGAGTGGTGGCCTGTTCCGCCAGGCCTTCCATCACCTTGTACTGCGAATTCGTGAGCGATTTGGGAATGCGATCAATCACGCAAAGCGTTCCAATGCGGTGGTTGATGTCGGTTTTCAAGGGGAAGCCTGCGTAGAGCCGAATGTGGGGTTCTTCCTGAACGAGGGGGTTGTCGCGGAATTTCTCGTGAAACAGCGCGTCCTCCACCACCAGAGGCTTGGAATCGAGAATCGTGTGGGCGCAAAAGGAAATATCCCTGTCGGTTTCGCTGGCTTCAAGGCCCACCTTTGATTTGAACCATTGACGCTTTTCATCCACCAGAGAGATCAGGGCAATCGGTGACTGGCAGATCTCTGATGCCATCCGAGTGATGTTGTCAAAGGCCTGTTCGGGCTTTGTTCCCAGAATCCGATATTCACTGAGGGACCTCAGCCTGGCTGCTTCGTTGATCGGTTTGGGTGCTGCCTGCATCGGCCCACCTCACTTGGTATGTCAATGGTCTAAGGCATCATTTTTTTATTTTCTGTAAATGTGCAGTGCGAAAAATTTAGCTTTGTGGATTTTGCTTTCTTCGATTAATTAATTCTTGGGGCTGCTTCATAGAGCCACGCGCTGCGGCCATCCCTGAGGGTCACGCTGCTGCGTTGATACACCTCAGGCACCTCCTCCCAATCATCCAAGGCGGGCCAACAAGGCTCGGGCACCCAATACACCTCTCCTGAAATGGCCCCATTGCCTCGCTGCAGCATCGGGTAGCCCCGGTGCTGGATCTCGATGAAGCCGTCAACGATGCCGTCGCTGTCTCGTTTGGCGCCCTTCAGCAAGTGATGGGCGCTGCCGTTGCTTTTGAGTGATCCGTAGACGAAGAGGCGCTTCAGAGCACCTGCACCACTTCACTCACTTCTGGGATCGACTCGCGCATCTTGCGTTCGATGCCCATCTTCAAGGTCATCGTGCTGCTGGGGCAGCTGCCGCAGGCTCCCTGCAGTCTCACTTTCACGATCGGGCCGTCCAGTTCCACCACTTCAACGTTGCCGCCGTCGGCCATCAGGAAGGGGCGCAGCTCATCCAGCACCTTCTCCACGTTCTCAAGCGTGAGGGCCATGGTTTCAGTGCTCATCGGGATGAACCAGACATCAAGTCCTCAAGGTTACGGAGTGGCCCCATAGGGTGACGAGAGCGGTTAACCCTCCAGCTCCGGTGCAGCACGACGGTTCGTTCAATCCAGAGGCCCGTTACGACGCCGTGCTGGTGGGCGCCGGAATCATGAGCGCCACTCTGGCGGCGCTTCTGCACGAACTCGACCCGCAGCTGCGGATTCTTCTGGTGGAGCGCCTGGAAGCGCCTGCCCTGGAGAGCAGTGCAGCGGTGAACAATGCCGGCACCGGCCATGCCGCCAACTGTGAGCTGAACTACACCCCGATCCAGGCGGATGGCACCGTCGCGACGGCCAAAGCGGTGGCCATCAATGCCTCGTTTGAACGCAGCCTGGAGTTCTGGAGCTCGCTGCAGGAGCGGGGCGATCTGGACACCAGCAGCTTCCTCCACCAGGCGGCACACATCAGCGCCGTGTGGACGCTGGAGAACATCGCCTTTTTGCGTCAGCGCTTTAGCCAACTGAAAGACCTACCGGCCTTTGCGCGGATGCGCTGGAGCGAAGACCAGGCCGAGCTCACCGAATGGATGCCTTTGGTGATGGCGGGCCGCGATCTCAAGCAGCCGGTGGCGGCCACCCGGATTGATCGGGGCACGGATGTGGATTTCGGCACCCTCACCCGGGCTTATCTGATGCCGTTGCAGCAGAGCGGAGCGCTCTGCGTGGAGTACGGCACCCAAGTTCAAGACCTCAAACGCCTGCGCCACAGCGACATGACTGAGGCCGACTGGCGCGTGGTGCTTAAAGGGCCCTCCGGCAAAAAAGAAGTGCGTGCACCCTTTGTCTTCCTTGGTGCCGGGGGTGGGGCCCTGCCGCTGCTGCAACGCTCCGGGATTCCGGAGGCCGCTGATTTCGCGGGCTTCCCGGTGAGCGGCCTCTGGTTGGTCTGTGGTGATGCCCAACTGGCGGATCGTCAGCGGGCCAAGGTGTATGGCAAGGCGGCTGTGGGAGCCCCTCCAATGTCGGTGCCACACCTCGACACCCGCTGGATCGATGGCAAACGCTCGCTGCTGTTCGGCCCCTTTGCCGGTTTCAGCAGCAAGTTCCTCAAGCAGGGTTCCCTGTTGGACCTCCCTGCTTCTGTGAGGGCCACCAATTTGCTGCCGATGCTGCAGGTGGGGGCCACCAATTTCGAATTGGTGCAGTACCTGATCAATCAGCTGCGCCAGAGCCCAGCCGAGCGGCATGAAGCGCTGCAGCAGTTCATGCCTACCGCCCGCGCCGACGACTGGACCCTCTCGGTGGCGGGCCAGCGGGTGCAGATCATCAAACGCAGCAAGCAGGGCGGACGGCTGCAGCTGGGAACCGAGGTGGTGGCTTCCGGAGATGGCTCCCTGGCGGCGCTGCTGGGGGCCTCCCCGGGAGCGAGCACAGCGGTGACGATCATGTTGGAGGTGTTGCAGCGCTGCTTCAAGCAACGGCTCGACAGCGACGCCTGGCAGCAGCGGTTGCAGGCGCTGTTGCCGAGCATCCATGAAGACCCGCAGCAGGATCCGCAGGTGCTGAACCGGATGCGGGAACGCAGCGATGCCCTGCTGGGGCTCGCCGCCTGAGCGTCATTCCCCCAGGTTCACCAACACCACTCCGGCGGTGATCAGAGCGATGCCGATCAACTGGGTGGGCTGCAGCATCTGGCTGTAGGCAAACCGGCCCACCAGCGCGATTACAACAGTGCCGATGCCGCTCCAGAGGGCATACGTAATCCCCAGGGGGATGCTCAGCACCACCTTGGAGAGCAGAGCCATCGCAAGGGCGTAGGCGCTGAACACCAGCAGTGTGGGCAGCGGTCGGGTCATGCCCTCCGACAAGCGCAGGCAGGAGGTGCCGATCACCTCAGCGCTGATCGCCAGCAGCAGCAGGGTCCAGGGATTGCTCATGACCACTGGTGCCGCTCCTTAGGATTGTGGCAACGATGCTTTCTGGACCCGAGACGGGATTCCGCCGCTGCATGACCGACGCCCCCGTCTCACGGATCCGCAACTTCTGCATCATTGCCCACATCGACCACGGCAAGTCGACGCTGGCCGACCGTTTGCTGCAGGACACGGGCACCGTGGCCAACCGGGACATGCAGGACCAGTTCCTGGACAACATGGACCTGGAGCGGGAGCGGGGGATCACCATCAAGCTTCAGGCCGCCCGGATGAACTACACGGCGGCCGATGGGGAGGAGTACGTCCTCAACCTGATCGATACTCCTGGCCACGTCGATTTCTCCTATGAGGTGAGCCGCAGCCTTCAGGCCTGTGAGGGGGCGCTGCTGGTGGTGGATGCCAGCCAGGGCGTGGAAGCCCAGACCCTGGCCAACGTGTATCTGGCGCTGGACAACGATCTCGAGATCATCCCGGTGCTCAACAAGATCGACCTGCCCGGTGCGGATCCGGATCGGATCAAAGAGGAAGTGGAGGCGATCATCGGCCTTGATTGCAGCAATGCCATTCCCTGTTCGGCCAAGACCGGCATGGGTGTGCCCGAGATCCTGCAGGCCGTGGTGGACCGCGTGCCCCCGCCGAAGGATGCGGTAGAGGAACCCACCAAGGCCTTGATTTTCGACTCCTATTACGACCCTTACCGGGGCGTGATCGTTTACTTCCGGGTGATGAGCGGCCGGATCAACTGCAAAGACAAGGTGCTGTTGATGGCCAGCAAGAAGACCTATGAGCTCGATGAAATCGGGATCATGGCGCCTGATCAGAAGAAGGTGGATGAGCTCCACGCCGGCGAGGTGGGCTACCTAGCGGCATCGATCAAGGCCGTGGCTGATGCCCGTGTGGGCGACACGATCACCCTGGTGAATGCACCCGCGGATGAGCCTTTGCCCGGTTACACCGAGGCCAAGCCGATGGTGTTCTGCGGCCTGTTCCCCACCGAGGCAGACCAGTATCCGGATCTGCGCGATGCCCTCGACAAGCTGCAGCTTTCCGATGCCGCGTTGAAGTATGAGCCGGAAACCAGCAGCGCCATGGGCTTTGGCTTCCGCTGTGGCTTCCTTGGCCTGCTGCACATGGAGATCGTGCAGGAGCGGCTGGAGCGCGAGTACGACCTCGATCTGATCGTCACCGCGCCATCGGTGATTTACAAGGTGAACATGATCGATGGCTCCGAAGTGATGGTGGACAACCCCGCCACCCTTCCCGATCCACAGAAGCGCGAGTCGATCGAAGAGCCCTATGTGCGCATGGAGATCTACGCGCCGAACGATTACAACGGCGCCTTGATGGGCCTCTGCCAGGAACGGCGCGGGGATTACATCGATATGAAATACATCACCACTGATCGGGTGACGTTGATCTATGAATTGCCGCTGGCGGAGGTGGTGACCGACTTCTTCGATCAGATGAAGACGCGTACCCAGGGCTATGCCTCGATGGAATACAGCCTGATTGGATATCGCAAGAACCAGTTGGTGCGGCTGGATGTGCTGATCAACGGCGAGCGGGCCGATGCTCTCACCACGATCGTCCACCAAGACAAGGCTTACAACGTAGGTAAGGCGTTGGTGGAGAAACTGAAGGAACTGATTCCTCGCCAGCAGTTCAAGATCCCTATTCAGGCGTCGATTGGTAGCCGGATCATTGCCTCTACCAGCATCAGTGCCATCCGTAAGGATGTGCTCGCCAAGTGCTATGGCGGCGACATTTCACGGAAGAAGAAACTGCTGAAGAAGCAGGCCAAGGGCAAGAAGCGGATGAAGGCGATGGGCAAGGTGGATGTGCCTCAGGAGGCCTTCATGGCGGTGCTGAAGCTCAATGATGGTGGGGGGAATTAACCCTCTTCCGTAGTTCGGGAGACAATGCATCTGCCTGAGGCCAACCTGCCTGTGACCCGCAGCCTCTCCACCCGCATGGCCCGCTGGGGCCTTGTGATTGTGGGGATCTATCTGCTGGTGGCCTTGATCACACCGTTGTTGGTGAGTGCTGGCGTCCTTCCGGACGCCAATGCCGGCCTGGAGAATCCGATCTATTCCGCTCCAAGCTGGACCCATTGGTGCGGCACCGACCGGCTCGGCCGGGATGTGTGTGTGCGCACCATGGCCGGCAGTGGAGTGGCGCTTCAGGTGGTGTTGCTGGCGGTGGGTGTGGCCCTGCTGGTGGGTGTTCCCCTGGGCATGGTGAGCGGTTATTTCGGCGGTGCTGTCGATCGCCTGATGGTGCTGCTCATGGATACGCTCTACACGCTGCCGGTGTTGTTGCTTTCGGTGGTGTTGGCTTTTTTGCTTGGTAAGGGCATCCCCAATGCCGCCGCCGCCCTATGTGTGGTGTATGTGCCGCAGTATTTCCGCGTGGTGCGCAATCAAACCGCCCAGGTGAAGAGCGAGCTGTTTGTTGAGGCCGCCCAGAGCCTCGGGGCGGGGCCGCTCTGGATCCTGCGGCGCTACCTGTTCCGCAACGTGATCACCTCCGTGCCGGTGCTGCTCACCCTCAATGCCGCCGATGCGGTGTTGGTGCTGGGCGGATTGGGATTTCTTGGCCTGGGTCTGCCGGAGACCGTGCCTGAATGGGGTGGTGATCTCAACCTGGCCCTTGCAGCAGTGCCCACCGGGGTGTGGTGGACCGCGCTGTTCCCCGGCCTGGCGATGTTTGTGTTGGTGCTGGGACTGTCCTTCCTTGGAGAAGGCATTGAGGCCTGGGTGAGCGGCGCGGAAGCCCGGCCCGCGTCAGACTGACTCCATCGGCACGGGTGTGATGGCCTGGTGGATCAGCTTGCTGTTGCTGAGCATGGCCGCGTTGCTCTGGAAAAAGAGCTGCGACAGCACCGATGACGTGATCGCTTTGCTCGAGCGCATCCTGGCCACCACCTTGATGTTGGTGGTGGTGCTGGTCAGCCGCAATCTGCTGCTCGAAACGGCGGTGTTGATCGCCGCGGTTCAGTTGCCAGGAGTGGCGCAGCGACCGCGCTGATCTCAGGCTGGTTTCGGTGCCTTCACCTCACGGATCGAAATCCGGCAGGAGCTGGGGAAGATGGCGTGGGCCGCTTCCACGGCATGGCTGAGATTGTCGGACTGGAGCATTTCTTCGCCCCATTCGTTGCCGCAGTGGTAGGTGACCGCGTACTGGTGCAGCTGTTTGTCGTCCATTGCTGACAATCCGCTGCTTTGGTTATGGCCCAGGGTTCACGGAGATACAAGTCTTCCCTTGGATCAGCAGCGCAGCTTCACAGTTCGCGGCAACTCCTCCATCAGCTCTCCTTCCTCACTCAAGGCGGGGTAGGGCCGTTCCTGCTCCCGGCACCAGCGGGCTACCTCGGGGTAGGACCACTCAAACAGCAACTGCTGGTACTGCTCTGGCTTCAGACCTTCCCCCTGGGTTGGAGCGAGTCCGGCCACCTGGCGTTGGCGCAGCGCCTCAAACAGCAGGGTTGCGGTGGCGACTGAAACGTTCAGGGACTGAACCATGCCGCGCATCGGGATGAACAGCGCTTCATCCATAAGGTCCCGGGCCTGATCGGTCAGCCCCCATTTCTCGGCCCCGAGCACGAAGGCGGTGGGGCCGGTGAAGTCGCACTCCCGGTAGTCCTTGGCATTCACCCCGAGATGGGTTCCGTAGAGACGGAACCCTTTCGCTTTGAGATGGCGGATGGCTGTTTCGGTGTCGGGATGGTCGTGCAGAGGCACCCATTTCTGGCTGCCCTGGGCCGTGCTGTTGAACGTGCGTGGTCGCCCGTCAAAACTCACCGCGTGGGCCTCCAGCGCGCCAACGGCATCACAGCTGCGCAGGATGGCGGAGAGGTTGTGCGGTTTCTCCACGTGTTCGAGCAGCACCGTGAGATCCGCCATGCGGTGGTTGAGCACGGATTTCAGCCGCTCAAACCGTCGCGGCAGCAGGGGCATGGGCGGTCAGTCGGGAGAGAGCAACAGGTGGGGTCCTTCCATGCTTTGGGGTCTGGAATGACAATCAAGAAGTCAGCGCTTCCGTGGCCATCCAGATCCCGCCCAAGGATCCCTCCGTTGAACCGTACGTCTCCGGCGGCACGTTTGATCAGCGTGTCTGGAGCCAGGTGGCCCGTATTCCCTACGGTCGGTTGGCGACCTACGGCCAGATCGCTGATTTGATCGGTGCCTTTGGTTGTGCGCGTCAGGTGGGTTGGGCCTTGCGGCGGCTCAAGCTCCCGTCCAGCGTTCCCTGGCACCGCGTGGTGAACGCTCAGGGCCGGATTTCGATGAGCCTCAGCCGTGAGGGCAGTGATTGGATCCAGCGGGATCTTCTGCTGGCTGAGGGCATTCCGGTGGATGAGGAAGGACGCTTGCCGCTGCGTCAGTTCCTCTGGCACCCGGACGCCCATGCTGGGGACTGATGCGTGTCGCTTTTGTCTGATTCGGCTCCGATTGGACTGCTGCCGCGCCGTCTCGCCTGGGATGTGTTGCAGGCGGTTGCGGCTGGGGCCTATGCCGATGTGGCGCTGGAGCGGGTGCTGCGGGAGCGGGACCTCAAGCCTTCGGATCGGGGATTGGTGACCGAGCTGGCCTATGGCGCGATCCGCCAACGGCGCACCCTCGATGCCTGGTTGGATCGGTTGGGCAAGGTGCCGGCCGAGAAGCAACCGCCCAAGCTGCGCTGGCTGTTGCATGTGGGGCTCTATCAACTGCTGCTGATGGAGCGGATTCCAGATTCAGCAGCGGTGAACACCGCTGTGGAATTGGCCAAAACCAGCAAGGGAATGGCTCGGCTGGCCCCTGTGGTGAACGGGGTTCTTCGGGCGGCGCTGCGGACGCGTGAGGCCGGCGAAACTCTCCCATTGCCCAACGATTTGCCGGCTCAGCTCGCCCAGGCCCATTCCCTGCCGGATTGGTTCACCCAGTTGTTGATCGAATGGCGCGAGGCGGAGGGGGCCGCGGCGGTGGCCAGCGCCTGCAACCGTGTGCCGGACCTGGATTTGCGGGTGAACCGGTTGCGATCAAGCCCTTCGCAGGTGCAGAAGGATCTGGCTGCCGCTGGCATCAACAGCGAGCCCATCGTTGGTTGTCCCGACGGCCTGCGCATCTCAGGCCACAGCGGCGATCTGCGCCACTGGCCTGGTTATGCCGAGGGCCATTGGTGTGTGCAGGATTGTTCGGCGCAATCGATTGCACCTCTGCTCGATCCCCAGCCGGGAGATCGCATCTTGGATGCCTGTGCGGCTCCGGGGGGCAAAGCCACCCATGTGGCGGAGTTGGTGGGAGATCAGGCGGAGATCTGGGCTGTGGACCGTTCAGCCGGACGGCTGAAGCGCGTTGCAGCCAATGCCGCCCGGCTTGGCCTCGCCTCCATCAATGCCCTGGCTGCGGATGCTGCCAATCTTTTGGAGCAGCGCCCCCAATGGCGTGAATCCTTTCAGCGGATCCTGATCGATGCCCCCTGCTCAGGGCTGGGAACCCTGGCCCGTCACCCCGATGCCCGTTGGCGGGTGACGCCCCAATCCATTCGTGGTCTTTTGCCCAAACAACAAGCTCTCCTGGACGGGCTTGTGCCGTTATTGGCTCCCCAAGGCGTGTTGGTGTACGCCACCTGTACCATTCATTCCGATGAAAATCAGAAACAGATCCAGGCGTTGTTGAAGCGACATCAATCGCTCTGCCTGGAGCAGGAGAGCCAGCTCTGGCCGGATCAAGCCAGCGGAGGAGATGGCTTCTATTCGGCTGTGCTGAAGCGGGCTTAAGGCCCTGGATCAATCCCGGTTCCAGCGACGTCCCTGGCGATCAACGCTCCTGCCTGGCGAGCTGTCTCTCCAGAGATAGGGGGTCTGGCGAGGCGGAGGCGCCAAGGGCGTGAGATCGGGCAGGCCGGTCTGCCCCGTCGGTTGAGCTCCATCAGGATCGCCGCTGCCATTCCCCTTCTCCTGCTCTGGTTTGGTCTTCGGTGGCTTGGCGATCGTTTTCGGGTCAACAGCCAAACGCACTTTGCGTTTCAGCTTGGGTTTGTCGGGGAAGTTGCGGACGGGGATCTCGTCCTTGATCTGGAGCATGAACTGCTTCCAAGCCCATGCCGCCTCGCCGCTGGTGCTCTTGGTGGCGCGGTCGTCGTCGTATCCGAACCAGACGCCCGTTGTGAGCTGAGGAATCGAGCCGATGAACCAAAGATCACGGGTGTTCTCTGACGTTCCCGTTTTGCCTGCCACCTGGCGATCATCGAGTTTTGCGGCGATGCCGGTGCCGCCGGTCACCACCCGCTGCAGCATCCAGTTCATGGTGTCCGCCACATCACTATCAATCGCTCGCTTGCCTCGGTTGTCGCTCAGGCGTCGGCTCCAAAGCAGCTCATTCTTCGGTCCTCGGATTTCCTCAAAGGGGCTGGGTGAGAAGAACACGCCGCGGTTGGCCATGCCTGCATAGGCGGCGGTCATGTCGAGGATGGTTTGCTCGTAGGCCCCGATGGCCATGGGGTAGTACTTGCCGAGAGGCCGATCGGTGCCGATGTTGAAGTTGTTGGCAACCTCAATGACGGCATCAAATCCAACGATTTCCTGCAGTTGAACCGCCACCGTGTTCAGTGAGTTCTTCAGGGCATCGGCCAGGGAGATGTTGCCGTAGTACTTGTTGCCAAAGTTTTTTGGGCAGTAGCCGTTCCAGCACCGCTTGGCATCAAACACTTTGGTTTCGGGCTTCATTCCCCGATCAATGGCCGCGGCGTAGGGAAACAGCTTGAAGGTGGAGCCCGGAGAGCGCAGCGCCAGAATGGTGCGGTTGAACTGGCTCTTGGAGAAATCCTTGCCGCCCACCATTACCCGCACCAGTCCGTTGCCTGGATCGATCGAAACCATCGCGCCTTCTGTGTCGAAGGGGGCATTGGCTCGAATCACCTGCTGAGCCTTCTTCTGCCAGTCGAGATTCAGGCTGGTGCGTACCTTGATCCCGCCCACCTCCAGTTGCTCTGGCGTCAAGAATTTGGGCAGCTCCTGGGCAATCCAGGTGGTGAAGTAGGGCGCTGAACTGTTGAAGTACTTGGGTGTTGCTGGCTTCAGGCCGAGGGGGCTGTTGTGACCGCGCTCTGCCTCGCTGGCGGAGATGAATCCGGCCTGGGCCATGCGATCCAGAACGATCGAGCGCTGTTCCTTGGCCAGATCTGGGTTCACCAGGGGTGAATAAATCGATGGAGCTGGCGGCAGCCCAGCGATCATGGCTGCTTCAGGAACCGTGAGCTGCTCCGGGGTTTTGGAGTAGTAGATCCAGGCCGCATCGGCAACGCCATAAGCGCCGGACCCCAGGTAGACGTAATTGAGGTACTGCTCGAGGATCTGCTGCTTGCTTAGCTGGCGCTCCAGCTTCATGGCCAGAGCCGCTTCCTTGAGTTTGCGGGTGATGGTGCGGTCTTGGCTCAAAAAGACGGTTCGAGCCAGCTGCTGGGTGATGGTGCTTGCCCCTTCCCGAACCGCCCCTTGGCGGACATTGGTGACGATGGCCCTGGCGATGCCCCAGCCATCAACACCGTCGTGCTGATAAAAGCGACGGTCCTCGGCCGCGATAAAGGCCTCAGCCACCGTTGGCGGCATCGCACCGGGTTTCACCTTCTCCCGCGTGGCTGGCCCCAGCTTCTGGATCACCTTGCCGTTGGTGGAGAGCAGGGTGATCGTTCCCGGCCGATTGAAGCTGGCTATCCCCCGGGCATCAGGCAGCGTGGCATCCACCAGTTCCGTCAGGGCGCGCATGCTTAGAGCAGCGCCCACGCCCACTGCAGCTGCTGTGCCAGCGATCAGTGCCCAGTGCAGGCGGGAACGGTTCACATCACCTGGGTCAAGGGGCTATGGCCCACTGCCAGAGCGGTCACCAGCATGCCGAGCACCAGGAAGGGCTGGGCACTGGCCTGATATTTCACGTCAAAGGCCACGGGATCTCTCAGCAGCCAGATGTCCTGAAAGGTGATCTGGGGAACGATCAAGAGAACCAGCAGAACCGCTGCAAAATGCTGGCCGATCCCGATCAAGACGGCAACCATCGCCAGCTGAAAAACATCGATCATCGCGGCGCTGATCCAACTGGCGCGTTTGATGCCGAACACCACTGGCAGCGATTGAAGTCCGAGTTCACGGTCGCCCTCAACGCTCTTGAAGTCGTTGACGACAGCGATGCCGAGGCCCGCAAGGCTGTAGGCCAGGGTGAGCAGTGCAGTGCCCCAGGTCAGCTGCCCAAACAGGGCCTGGCCGGCCCACCAGGGCAGGGCGATGTAGCTGGCGCCGAGGGCGTAGTTCCCCAGCCAACCGTTCTGCTTCAGCTTCAGCGGAGGTGCTGAATAGATGTAGCTCACAAACGAGCCACCCAATGCCAGCAGAAACACCACAGGGGTGGTGTGGCCGGCCCAACGGTCGAGTCCGTAGGACACGCCCAAACCGGCGAGCAGCAGCACCCAGATCTGCAGCTTCACCTGGCCCAGTGGAATCGCTCCCGACGGGATTGGCCGATACGGCTCGTTAATCGCGTCGATCTCGCGGTCGTAGTAGTCGTTGATGGTTTGGGTGAAGCCCGCCAGCAGGGGGCCGCTCATCAACATGCAGGCGAAGGCGGCGAGCACGTGATCCACACGCCACTCGTAGTTGCCGCTGGCTGCGGCACCACAGACCACCCCCCAGATCAAGGGGATCCAGGTGACCGGTTTCATCAGCTGCAGCCGCAGCTTCCAGATGTTGGTGGTGCCTGAGGCACCTTTCATCCCAAGCAGCTGACGCGCGTCGCTCACGGAGTCAGTCCTCAGGCGGCGGCGATTTCGTCTTCGAAGAACCAGCTGGTGGAGCCATCGCTGAGCTCAACAACCACACCGATTCCTTTGCCGTCGACGGTGCGGAAATCCTTCACCGTGCCGTTGGCGTCCTTCTTGAGAAGGTCAACCATGGCCTGGGGAATGCGATCACGCACGCGGGTCACGCGAACCTTGGAGCCGATCGAAATGGCGTCAGCCTGGGACATGGCCTGCGAGGCTTGGAGAGTGGCGCAACCCTAACAGTCGCTTTTGCGCCGAATCGATGGTTGCTCTGCGTCTGATTCCTTGCCTGGATGTCGCCCGGGGACGGGTGGTGAAAGGTGTCAATTTCGTTGGCCTGCGCGATGCCGGCGATCCAGTGGAGCTGGCTTGCCGTTACAGTCGGGCAGGGGCGGATGAACTCGTTTTCCTCGACATCGCAGCCAGCCATGAGGGGCGCGGCACCCTGATCGACATGGTGCGTCGCACAGCTGAATCGGTCACGATCCCTTTCACGGTTGGCGGTGGCATCAGCACCGTTGAGGGAATCACCGAGTTGCTGCGGGCCGGTGCCGACAAGGTGAGTCTCAACTCATCGGCGGTGCGGCGGCCTGAGCTGGTGCGAGAGGGGGCCGATCAGTTCGGCTGCCAGTGCATCGTCGTGGCCATTGATGCTCGTCGTCGCGATGCCGGCGGCTGGGATGTGTACGTGAAGGGAGGCCGCGAGAACACGGGCCTCGATGTTGTGGAGTGGGCCCAGCGGGTGGCAGGCCTCGGGGCTGGAGAGATCCTCCTCACTTCCATGGATGGTGATGGCACCCAGGCTGGTTATGACCTCGCCCTGACCAGGGCCGTGGCCGATGCGGTCCCTATCCCGGTGATCGCCTCCGGTGGTGCGGGTTGCCTGGATCACATCGCTGAGGCGTTGGAGGTGGGCCCCGAGGGAGGCCATGCTTCCGCAGCCTTGCTGGCCTCGTTGCTGCACGACGGTGTTCTCACCGTGGAACAGATCAAGCAAGATCTGCTTTCCCGTGGCCTGACGATCCGTCCATGAAGCCTGGTGATCCCGCGGCGGTGGAACAGCTGTTTGACGCTGTCGCTCCTCGCTACGACCGCCTCAACGATGTGCTCAGTTTCGGGTTGCATCGCCAGTGGAAACGTCAGTTGGTGCGCGCCCTTAAGCCGGTGGCAGGCGAGCATTGGCTGGATCTGTGCTGCGGAACAGGGGACTTGGCCCTGGAGCTGGGGCGCCGTGTTCGCCCCGCTGGTGCTGTCACTGGTCTCGATGCCGCCGCTGCTCCGCTTGAGCGCGCCCGCCAGCGCCAGCGCCAGCAGCCCTGGTTGCCGGTGACCTTCCAGCAAGGGGATGCCCTCGACACCGGACTGCCCAGTGCCTGCGTGGATGGTGCGGTGATGGCCTACGGATTGCGCAATCTGGCTGACCCCCTGCAGGGGCTGAAGGAACTGTGCCGGCTGTTGAAGCCCGGCGGGCGTGCCGGGGTGCTGGACTTCAACCGTCTGCCCCAAAGCGGCGCGGCGGCTGCCTTTCAGCGTTTCTATCTGCGTCGCCTGGTGGTGCCCGCTGCCGCCTCTGTGGGCTTACGGGAGGAATACGCCTACCTGGAGAAAAGCCTGGAGCGCTTTCCTGCGGGGCCTGAACAGGAGCGGTTGGCACGGCAGGCGGGATTTGCCGAAGCGAACCACCGCTCGCTCGCGGCAGGACAGATGGGCCTGTTGATCCTTAGGGCATAAATCTTGACCTGCGTCGCTTGCGACAAACCCCGCTGCTGACGTAGGAAAGCTGAAGAGAACGTTAAGGGGAGGTTCCGGTTTGGCGTTTCCGCTGCCGAAGCTGCTGCCCCGCATTGAAGAGCTGCTTCAGGAAGTGCAGTGGCTGGATGGCCTGATCCTGATCACCGACTCCGACCGCGCCTGTTTCGTCTCCTTCTCGCAGGTGGATCCACTGTTGCGTCGCCTGCGCCAGCGCCCCAAGGGACTGGAGGTGGCTGAAAAGCTCTGCATGTCCTTGCTGGATTGCCATGGCAAGGGGGGTGCAAAGCCCGTCCTGGTGTTTCAGGGGGATGGCAGTTTCTGGCTCGGAATGATTGGTCCCAGCGGCAACAATCCGCATCGCCATCACGCCATCGCGCACCTGCACCGATGCCTGGCTTTGGAGGGCTGACCGGCCACTGGGCAGAATCGGAACCCAGGACGCCCCGGCCCAGTGCATTTCCAAGACATCATCAGCACGCTCAACCGGTTCTGGGCAGATCAGGGATGTCTGTTGCTGCAGCCCTACGACACCGAGAAGGGTGCCGGCACCATGAGCCCCCACACGGTGCTCCGAGCCATTGGCCCTGAGCCCTGGGCCGTGGCCTATCCCGAACCCTGCCGTCGCCCCACCGATGGCCGTTATGGCGACAACCCCAACCGGGCACAGCACTATTTCCAGTACCAGGTGCTGATCAAGCCATCCCCAGATGGTATCCAGGAGACCTATTTGGCGTCATTGGAGGCGTTGGGCATTAAGGCCGCTGACCACGACATCCGTTTCGTCGAAGACAACTGGGAGTCCCCAACCCTCGGCGCCTGGGGTGTGGGCTGGGAAGTGTGGCTCGACGGCATGGAGGTGACCCAGTTCACCTATTTCCAGCAATGCGGCGGCATCGATTGCAAGCCCGTTTCGATTGAGATCACCTACGGGCTTGAGCGGCTGGCGATGTATCTCCAAGACGTGGAAAGCATCTGGGACCTCAGCTGGAACAGCGAGCGCAGTTATGGCGAGATCTGGCTGCCGTTTGAAAAGGGGCAGTGCCACTTCAACTTTGAGGCCTCCAACCCCGAGCGGCTCAAGCAGTTGTTCGCCATCTATGAAGCGGAAGCGGCAGATCTGATCGAGAAGCAGCTGCCGGCACCGGCCTTGGATTTCGTTCTGAAGTGCAGCCACACCTTCAACCTGCTGGAGGCCCGTGGCGTGATTTCCGTGACGGAGCGCACCGCCACCATCGGTCGGATCCGCAACCTGGCCCGCAAGGTGGCCGAGGCCTGGCTGGCGGAACGGGAGGCCCTTGGTTTCCCGCTCTTGAAAGGGGGAACTCTCGAGACAGCGGCCTGATGGTTTCTGCGTCGACGTCGTTCTGCTGATGCCATTGCCCTCTGTCTCCTGGCGCTCTTTGTGCTTCGAGGGGTGTTGTGGGGGGCGCCGACGCCGAGCCGAGCCGATCCATCTCGCCTGATTCAGACGCCACCGGCGGTCGTGGCGATCAGCAGTCGCTTGCTTGCCAATGTGCGCCGTTTTCCCTCGGGTTGCTCCGGTCTGTTGGAGGTGGATCGAGTCGAGGATCGCGGGGTTAAGGGTCGAACCGAGCAGCAGTTGCCTGATTGCCCTGCACCCCTTCTGCAGGCTGTCCTATCCAGGCTACGGGGTGCTGAGGCGTCCGCTGCCAGCGGTACACCCGCTGTTGCTGGGATCGGCAGAACGTCTGGCCCGCCAAGGCAGTTGGAGTCAGCTGCGGGTCGAGAGCATCGAAGTGCTCCAGCTTCCATGGACGCCGTTGGCTGATCTGCGGCGCGATGTTGCTCAACGGTTGCAACAGGCCGTGGGACCGCGGCGGGGCTGTTTCCTGGCCACTCTGGTGCTGGGCTTGCTGCCTTGGTTGCTGGGGGCAGGGCCCTGTCGCGGGTGCTGGTCGTTGATCCCCCTGGCAACCGCCCTTCTTCTCCACGGCCTGGTGCAGTTGGGCGATGGTTTGGAGACGGTGGAGCGGTTTGATCGTCACTTGTTGCTGGCTCGCCATCGTGGGCGTGCCGCTCTTGTGAGCACCCATGGCGATGCGCGCAGTTGCCGAATGGCCAAGAGACTCCCAGCCGTGCACGGCCACGCCTGTCTGGACTGGGTGCTGCTTTTGGATCCTGTGGCCACGGACGTGCTGGCCTGCTGGCAAGCGCTGGCCCATCGCGTTGAGGCTCCCCAGCAAGGTCAAGCTCCAATCGCCATCAGCCAGGTGCCTCGGAGCGATGGACTATCGGTGCAGCGCCTGCAGCCTCGCTCTGGAGCAATTGTGATGCGGGTAAGGCATCAGCGCTGGCAACTGCTCCCAAGCCTTCATGCCTTGTGGGCACTGCAGCATCGGCAGCGATCAGAATCCCGGCAGCTAATCAACGGAACATGGCTGGGGTTCAAGCCTTCCGCACCCCAGTGCTGTTGGCTTCTGAAGCATGGAGCAGGTGCCCGGTTCGTCGGCCTTTAAACTGCGGGGACGCCTGAGGGCGTGTGGAGAGGTGGCAGAGTCCGGTTGATTGCGCACGACTCGAAATCGTGTAGGGGTAACACCCTCGTGGGTTCGAATCCCACCCTCTCCGTATTTCTGAGAATCATTCTTAGTAGCTTCGTCCCCTGAAATTGACTGTGCTGCAGTCGGTTTCGGGGGATTAGCTTTTTGGGAGCTAGCCCAATCAAGCCAATGCGCCTCGATCTTGCTTTGGTCTGCGCAGGAGCCCTCTCGCTCTTAGTTTTTCCTGCCCAGGCGAACCAAATGTTCCGAGCAGGCGGAAGCAGTGGAACCTCCTGCCCTTCTGGCTCCCAATACCGCGGCAGTGGATTCTGCAGAGCCACAAAGCCGAACTATCAGTTCTTCCGCGCTGGAGGCAGCAGTGGGACGTCCTGTCCCAGCGGATCTCAGTACAGGGGCAATGGCTTCTGCCTAGCGCGCTGAGCAGGGCTGAGCTCCATCGGCTGGCAAAGGCTTAGCGGGAGTGGGCATAAAGACCAACGCATTCGCGAGACCCATGCGTCTTAAGATTCTCGCAAGTATTGGGCGAGCCACGGCTCGCAGCTTCTATGGGTGTGATCCGCGGGAGCAGTTACTACACCACCATCTATGGTCCAAGCTGGAGCCAAGCAGCGACCGCTTCTAAAAACTTGGGTGGATATTTAGCTTCGGTAACAACAGAAGCTGAGTTCAACTTCCTTCAAGAAAATAACTTTAAAGGGTGGATTGGTTTAAGTGACCCAGATAACACGGGTCCAGTCAATGCTGATGGAAGCAGAGGCGGCTGGGGCAAACATGGATTTAACTGGGAAAGCGGTGAAGCATATAATTTTGAGTCATGGATGCAACCTGTTTTTAATACAGATGGAAACTATGTCCACTTCTGGGATGGTCATGGTGGAGGCGGAGATACTGACATGCTTGCAACAAATGAAATTCCACCTAATGCACCCTGGTGGGAGGGTAAAGGAATAGCCGAGATTCCCCTTTCCTACTTCTCGATAAGCGACGCAGAAGTCGAGGAAGGAGAAAAAGGAAAAATAAAAATTACGCGTACTGGTGGCACTTCAACAAAGCAAACACTGATCCTTGCAACTTCTGATGGATCAGCAGTTGCTGGAGATGACTACAAGAAGAAGACAAAAACAATTACATTCGCTGCTGGTGAGACTTCAAAGACCGTTAATATTGTCACGATCGAAGATACTGAACTCGAATTTGACGAAGCGATCACTCTCACATTAACCGCATCTTCTACAGACGCTGTGCCAGCACAGATTCAGAACGGATCTGCCACCCTCACTATCAAGGACTCACTTGACTCAACAAGAATTGAAGTAATTGAGTCTAGTGTTTGGGAGGGTGATACAGCGGAATTTACACTCAGAAGAATAGGAGATCTGTCAAAAGTATTCAGAACAGCTTACTACGCTTATGCCGGAAAATGGTGGGAAGATGAAATTAAGCAGGCTCATTGGGATAGGTATGAATATGCCTATACAGACATAGTTTTTAAATCTAATCAAGAATATGTCAACGGATATATAAAAACTTATGACGACGACGTAAAGCAGCAAGAGACAGAAGCATTTAATATTTTTGTGCAGAACGGAGATCGCTCTCTAGCTCAGGGGAGGGTACTAATTTATGACGATGAAAGCAAATCTAAGCCCACCAGAACCCTTGAAAACGACAATCAATTCATCATCAATAACACGATAAACATCACCTACAATTATTATAACTCCAACAACGCAACGACCACCGTCAATTCCAACAACAATCTCAGCAGTTGGAACATCTACCGCGTTGATCAGACCGTCAAAGCCAGAGACATTGTTGGTCAGTGGTTCTGGGACGCCACACCCATCAGCGCCTTATCCCAGGACGTCACTGACACCAAGTTGATGGACGTGATTGAGAAGACCTGGAGCGACAAGGTCCAGATCAACCGCGTCGTTCAAGCCAAACAAGGTGGCGGTGAACTCGTCCAGGGCAGGCAGCTCAACAAGAGCGCCTGGGACGGAGTGCCTAAAGGCTCTGTTCTCAATGGAAGTGCCGGCGGTGAAACCCTCAGGGGTCTTGCCGGTTGGGACATTATCGATGGCGGTGATGGTGATGACCTGATCCACGGTGGGAATGGTCGAGACATCATCACCGGCGGTGCTGGCTCTGATGAGCTCCACGGTGACTTCGGCTGGAACACCTACAAAGACCAGCGCGATGGCTCCATAGACCTGATCGCGATTAAGTCCGATCAACACCTCAACAACTGGTGGTACGGCACCTCAGGCAACAGCCCCAACGGCGAGAAAGCCGACTTCATCGAGGGTCTGGATGCCAAAGACCAGATCAAGATCATTGGTGTCTTTTCCCAAGACCTCTCTTTTAAAGAGAATGTCACCGCCAGAGGGGTATCCGGCATCGGCATCTACGCCAAAGGCGCCTTGGAGGCGATCTACACCGGAGGCAAACTGAGCACCAGTCAGATCCAAAACATGACGACTGGAGATGGCTCAACAGCAGCGATGAACAACCAGATGTGGAGCTATTGGGGTGACAATACGGTTCCTCCTATGCAGACCTAAGAAGTAACAGGGCTACGAACAGCTACTCAGCCCTGGCTTGCTTGAAAGAAGAGCTCTGTCATCAGGACTCTTCTCTCCTTCGCCATGCCATCAGGCAATAGAGCTCAACCTCGTTTCTTGCGCCTCGCAGAGGTGCTGGAGATGACAGGGATGGGTAAGACCTTCATCTATGCCCGTATGAAGGACGGAACCTTCCCCAAGCAGATCCAACTTGGTGGTAAGTCGGTTGTCTGGAGCGAGCAGGAGGTCATCAAGTGGATGGAAGACCGCATGGCATCCAGATGACCCAGTTCAGGGTCGTTCGTAGGCGTTCGTGGACTGCCGCGAAACGGTCGTAGGGTAATTAGTAGGGTATTTCTCGACGATTTCGGAAAAATCGTTCGTAGGCGTTCGCTGAAGTGCGTCAGGGTCTGGGATCGACTTTCACCCTCTCCGTTCTGAGTAAGTGCCGTTAGGACCCTGAAAGTCCCAAACCCATTGTGGTGGAGGTGGATGCATGTGATGAGGCGCGTGTGTATGGCTACGACTTATCGGGCAACAAGGAGCTGAAGGGATATGCGATTGAAGGGATCGAGCTTGTGGGAACAGACGGCGTTGTGCTGTTGACGGATGGAGAGAAGAAGGGACGGATTGAAGTGGGTGGAGGAGCAGGTGGATTTGGTTTGGCGGTGAAGGTGAGAGCAGAGGAGGCGTTGTCGGGTGATGAGGCGTTGATTTTGGAGGTGGTTAATGAAGAGGCGGTGCGCACATCGCTGCTGTGCATTCGAGAGAGTAGCTGTGTTATGGAGCTGTTCATTGAATTTGTTTCTTAGGTTTGTCGATTGGCTGAGTAAAAGACTGAGTTTTTCGAATCGATTTTTGATTAGGGTCAAGCACCTTGGATAATTTATCGGCATTGATCTCCATTAATCTACATAGAAAGAGGAACTTCTACATTTGTAAGTATATGCTATAATAATAAAGTCTATTTTCTGCAGCGATGAAAAGTCTGGATTCTATTGGTATTAAGCATAACACTGACAAAGCTTCAATTGGCAGACTTGAGCCTAATGGTATTAGAGCAGGAGGTCATAACTACTTGCCGGTATATTCATCATTTATTCAGGGTTTAATCAAAGAAATAACATTGATTAACGGAGCTGAAATAATATTGCTCGAATTAGGGGTTGGTCCAGTTTGGAATGCAGGGGCTTCTGTTAATATGTTTCGCGAGTACATGCCTAAAAGAACACGGATAATAACAATTGACAAAAACAAGAATGCACTGGAAAGAGTTAGTGATAAAAGTATTGAAACGATCGAAATGGATTTATCCAATACTTCCCTTTTGAAATCATTTTGCGAATCAAAGAATTGGCATATCGTTATAGATGATGCATCTCACCAATGGAAAGATCAAAAGGACTGCTTTTTGACTATATTCCCATCTATTTGCGAAGGGGGTATTTATATAATAGAAGACATCCACACATCATTTGGGGTAGATTTAAGAAAAAAGCATAATCTAGCAAATGAAAATCAAACAGAGGATACATTTTCATGCATGCTTGACTTGAGTATGTTCGTTGCTAGTTCTGGAAACTTTCTGCTGCGAGATCTTAGGACAAATTGGGCTAGAAATGCTATTAATCAGATTGGTGGTATGATCAGGTCGGTAACATTTATAAATCATGCCTGCATAATTGTAAAGAAAAATGCATCGAATACATACCTTGGTTGTAAATAAATTTATGTAGCAAGCCTAAATTTTTAACGCTCCCCTCCTCTCGCACTTCTCTTGGTCCCTCTCCAGCCCAGCCCAGCCCCGCATCGAATCTTTTGATGGTCGAGGTTGCGTTGAATGTGTAGTGTTATTCCTAGTTCAGCAGTGTCCCAGAGGCGATCCATTTCACGGGTGAAGTGTTTGGCGAGTTGAGGTGAGTGGATCACCAGCAGGGTTTCGTCGTTGGTGTGAGCAGCAGAGGGAGACCAGTTGAACGAACCTGTGATCATCGTTTTGTTATCGATCACGGCGAACTTGTGGTGGAGATTGTCGCCTCAACTCTTATTTGCTCTCGATAGACCTGTTCGGAAACTCTTGGGTTCCTCTCACGCTCTCGGGTCTGCCTCGGATACGCCGATTTGACCCCATGAGGGACGGGACCTTCCCAAAGCAGATCCAGTTGGGTTCCCGCACGGTCGTCTGGAACGAGCAGGAGGTCACCAAATGGATGGAAGACCGCATGGCATCCAGATGACCCCGACGGGTGGGGGACCTAAATACCTCAGAACTCTCTGTTGGCAGGGCACTCATCAGTGCTCTGCCTTTTTTTGTGCCCTGCGGAACCTTTCTGATTGCGCACGACGCGAAATGCTCCAGACCGATTCCCATCGTGAGATGGGTTGTTCAGAGTCGTTCGTAGGCTTTCGTGGACTGCCGCATCCTTTTGGTGTAGGCAATGGTGTAAGAAATCCAGACGATTTCGGAAAAAACGTTCGTGTTGCTTCGCTCAGGTGCGTCAGAGAGTGAAATTGATAAACACTCTTTTCCTTAGTAGATACATGCCTGAGTTGATTAAATAATATACTTTCAACAATTTCGGCCAAATTATCGTCACGTTTAATTCTAGGGTGAACCCTCACAGCCACCGCCAAAAACATATTCTAAATTTGTTAGTTCCAAAAAGATATTCTTACTAACTGGCCGAAGCACGAAGAAAAGCGAAAGTGTGCTATTATGGCAAGGATGATTTTAAATGAAAAATTAAGGTGAAATTTATAGCTCCGTTTTCAACACTAATTCTCTCATTTTTAGTTCTTTCTAGCAGTGCTAAAGCAGGTATTTACGACGCCCTCTGCGGTGGCTTTGAGTGCAGAGTAACTGTTACTCCAGAAAAAATCATATCCCCATATGGAGTTATTCCACCCAGAAGGGTGACAAGCTGGGGCGGCGCAGGTGATAGTTCTACATCAGTTGGTACAGGAGTTGCTACGACACTTGTTCTTGGACCTGTAGGGCTAGTGGGTTTCTTCGCAAAAAATCATGATTTCGACTTTATTGTTAGTGGATACAACGAAAAAGGTAAGAAAACCTATCTACAGATTCAATTTAAAAACAATAAGCCTGCAAAGAAATTTGCATCAGAAATGTTTCAAGTAACAGGACTAGGCATGGGGGAAACTAGATCTGCTGAGGAAATCAGGAGACATGAAAAAGGGCATGACCAGGAAAGCTTATACGGTGAAACAAAGAAAGCATCGATATTAGTTCTAGAGGAAGATAGAGATCGAAAGGAGTTAGAGCCTACAAGATTCAAGAGATAGGGCTTAACGAAGGATCAAAAGATTCAAATAGTTATTAAATCTCTCTGCAGATTTGTTATTTTTGAATCTTACAAAACCTGTTCTTATTCCGTACCCGTCATCAAAAGAGATTGCAAAATCTACGTCACCTACTTTTTGATTGAATCTTATTAATTCTCGCTTTCGTGAGTCATAAACTTTTATAGATTCAATATCCTCCCTGTTGATTACGACCAGCTCTGTAGGGAAATTAATAATGAGCTTGTCTTTCCTTATCTGTGGATGGCAAACCTCATATTTGTTGGCAATTGTGCAAAGAGCCTCGATTTTAAGCGCAGAACCTTGGGTTGAGTCACCCATATTTGCCGAAGCATTCTCAAGGCTAATTATTGAAGCCATGAATGAAGCGCACAAGAATGCTCTAATTGGCTTGCGGACTAAAAGATGATAGATTCGCATTCAGTCTCCGGAAACCCGTGAAGCTTAGCTCAGCTTTTCTTTCTGTAGCAATTCTGGCATGTCCCCAAGCTGGTTTTGCACAAACACTTCCAGACGTCCTTATATCTCAAGCAAGAGGGGAGAGAGAAACCACTTCTAATAATTCACAAAGGTCTTCTGTTTCTTCTGAAAACGAGCAATCTGCCGAAGATGCTTTGAGAAGCATCAGATTTTTAACTAAAAGTAAGTTTATAGTGATGCCTGTGTTTGATAAGTCAGGTTCTTCTCAACAGTATGGTTCAGCTGGGGGGGCCGTTACGACAACAAATGAATTCGCTACAGAGGTTCTTAATGACACAATGAGGGAATCTGGAGCTACGACAGTTTCGTGGTTTAAAGTAAATTCTGCCATGAACAAAAAGTTTGGGCAAACGGGTCTTAATAGAGCTGATTTGACAAATGATTCATTTATACCTGAGCTAATGGAAATTGGTAAGGGTATGGGGGTTAAGTACATTATTAGACCTGTTATTCTAAATATGACTGACTCAAGCAGCACCTCTACTTCAGTAAATCCTGCTGTTATGATTCCCGTTTTTGGAGCTTTTGCTGGTAACAGAACCAAAACAGTTCAATCGGCTACCGTAACAATTAAAATAGATATTATAAGTACTCTTGAAGAAGATATTATTGGTGCTCGAAGGTTCGAAGGTGCTGTTAGAGATGCAAAGACATCTTCAGGATTTTCTTACTCATATGGGGGATCAATGTCGACTGGAGGCATGAGCGCAAGCGCTAAAGGTGCTCTTTACGATGCTATTTACCAATCCGTAGATTTTATTTCCAGCAAGGTGGATTAAATAAATTATGCTGACTACAATGGTCAGTGACTAGAACCAAGGACTGTCAAGCCCTTGGTTCTGCTAGAAATAGCGTTAATTAATCTCTTCTTCTGCATTATTTCTTCTAAGTGCTGCAAGCATGGGATTGACGTATTGAGAATCATTAAAATTCACAATTAACGACTGCTTGTCTCCAAAATTGTCTCGGTAATTGATGCTAAATACATGTCTGTGTACCACTTTCTTGAATAATAAGCCAATGATTCCAATTCTGGCAGCAAGTTCAGTATCCATTTTTAACTTGGAGGAGTCTGTATAGTTCCAGGCGTTGATTTTGTTGTAATTAATACGAGTTGCAGTTCCTCTCGTGAACCTTGCGGATAGTGACCTTCTCATGAAGCTGATGTTGCAAGTCTCTTCCATTTGAATCTGTGAAATACAGTTTGCGTTAAGATAGAATTGTTGGGACAATGCAGGATTAACTGGCAACAATACAGAAGTTGCAAAACAGAGAGAAGCGAGTAATTTTTGTTTCAATTTAGCCGTGAATGGTTTTATTAATTCAATTTAGCATGCACTACTTTGTTTTTTTGTATGGTTTCAACTTTTTGGTTCGATCGCAAGCAAATAGACACAGTCCCAGTTCAGATCAATGACTTCTGTATTTGTTAGATCTGTGCACAACCCACAAGACTAAGCGGGGATGAATCCATTCCTTTTTGCTTCTGAGATCGATTGGCACCCTCTTGATCACCTCTACCAAGCGCCTCCTCCTGGACCGGCACTTTCGTCTGTACTAAATAAAGTGCCCAGGTGCCTGGTTCTACAGATTGAATCGCACTGTGAATCATGGATTGGTATGGATGAGCGAACCCAACCCCGTACATTCAAGGCAAACTTGATCGTCAAAAGACTTGATGTGAATATGGGCTGGTGAGGGCCTGAGATAGCCCTTGAACGACATAAGATGATTCAAGAGTTATGTAGCGAATGTCTAGATTTGGAAAGCCTCAAAGACATATAAAAGGTATCCAGCAAGATGCGAGTAGATCACGATCAGAAGAGGCATTCAAACAATCAATCATTGAATACCAAAAAGGGAACCTTGAAGGTGCAAAGATTGGTCTAGAAAAAACTTTGCAAGCTGACAAGGCAAACAGCTTTGCCCTTGGATTCTTGGCAACGGTTGAGAAAGCACTAGGCAATAATGAAAGAGCCTTAAATCTATTTAAAAGATCAACAGATATTAGCCAAAATAATTCAGATATTCTTCATAATTATTCAATTCTATTGGTGGAGAAAGACCCAGAAAAAGCCATTAGCCTCTCGAACCAAGCAATCAACATCTCACCCGCCAACAGCAGTTATCTCGAAAGGAATGGATACCTAAAATGGCAAGCTGGCGACCTAGATGGTGCCCTTGAGGCAACGCTAAAAGCAATAAGACTTAATCCGTGTTCTGTTGATGCTCATATGAATATGGGCGGCATCTGCAAAGATCTCGGCAACCTAGATCAGGCTCTTGCATCTACTCTTAAGTCACTGGAGCTCAAACAAGATAACCCAACTGCTCACATGAACCTAGGCGCCATCTACAAAGATCTCGGCAATCTTGATCAGGCTCTTGCATCTACTCTTAAGTCACTTGAGCTCAAACAAGATAACCCAACTGCTCACATGAACCTGGGCTGTCTTTACAAGGATTTCGGCAATCTTGATCAGGCTCTTGCATCCACTCTTAAGTCACTAGAGCTCAAACAAGATAACCCAACTGCTCACATGAACCTGGGCTGTATTTATAAAGGTCTTAGCAACCTTGATAGCGCTCTTGCATCCACTCTCAAATCGCTAGAACTTAAACCTGAAAACCCCGATGCGCATCTTAATTTAGGTGAAATATATTTTGAATTGGGAGATCACCAAAAAGCAGAGAAAGAGTTTGTTTTAGCAAAAGACCTGGCAAATCAGCAAAAAGACGCTGTTATAAGAGGAATCGCGGCCTGCAGATTTAGCAAAGGAGATTATAGTAGTGCACTTGAGCTTATTAAAAATCTGCCTGTCACCGAAAGTATGTGGAAAAATAATACGACCCCAAAAGATGCTGAAATAAAGTCAATTGTTGTTGCAAAACTAGAAAGTGAATATTCCCGCAATTTCGCAAGAGGAGCAGTCAAAGTTTCAACAACAGAAGAGAAAAAATCTCTTATCAAAATCACTTATAGAGAAGTTGAAGATGAATTGATCGCCGAGCTCTATGCAATCCGAACCCGCAAGCTCTCGCAGACCATTGATGCAAGAAATGGATCAGGCTTCTGCACTGATTTTAAGCTGTTATCCCACAGTTCCCCGCAAATCAAAAAGCTTGAAGCCGATTTGAAAAACATAATAGAAAAATTTCTCAAAAAAGAATGCTGCTCATTAAAATATGATTCATTTTTCAATATATTCAAAGCAGGCTCGGGCACAACTCCTCACCGACACCTCGGTTCTCAGGACAAAAAATTTAATTTATTCAGGCACAAGTATAGCCTTGTTTACTACATAGATCCTGGCGATCAAAGCTGTGATCAGCCGGGAATATTAAAGATGTATGAACCAGAGATCGAGATTTTGCCCAAAAAAGGGATGATATTAATAGTACCTGCAACACGAAGGCATTCTTCTTGCTATGGCGGCGCAAAAGATAGATTGATGATTGGCGTGAACTTTTATGCCTTCGATGCTAGCACTCAAGAAACTGTTAGAAGCTAGATAAGTATCAACAAATGGAATCTTTAAATGATTTTCCGGCCAATTACAGTTCCTTGTTTTTTGGCTACATAGATTGAATCCTGCTGAGAAGCGTTGACTGGGTGGATACCGCCAAATCCTCTGCCTTCATCCATCCAGGGCAGCGATCAACCTCAGCTTTTCTCCTATGCCAATGACCTGAGGGTTATCGACCAAATCCTGATCTTGACCGTCCAGCCTCAACCTGACTCAGAGTGCACCGTTTTTGTCCCTCGCGCTTGGTGGCATCTTCTCCATCTTTCTCCCTCGCACGGTCGTCTGGAACGAGCAGGAGTTCACCCCGTGGATGGAAGATCGCATGGCGTGTATATGACCCCCAACGGGTAGTGGACCTAAATATCTCAGAACTCTCTGTTGGCAGGGCACTCATCAGTGCTCTGCCTTTTCTTGTACCTTTCGGAACCTTCCTGATTGCGCACGACTCGAAATGCTCCAGACCGATTTCCATCGTGAGATGGGTTGTTCAGGCTGGTCCGTACGCGTTCGTGACCTGCGCATTCATTTGGTGTAGGAAATCCCGACGATTTCGGGAAATAAGTTTGTATTGGTTCGCTAAGTGCGTCAGGGTCTGGAGTCTGCTTTCGCCCACTATGTCTTTATTGATCGTTGAATAAAGAGATTGCTTGATTAAGAGTTAATTGGCCAAGTTGATTAATAGCTTTCTGCAAACTACTAGAACTTTGAACGTATCCATTTGGCCTTTTGGTGGAGGTGCCGGTGCTGTTTTTATGAATGAAACAGCAGAACTAGCCCCTGTTCAACTTGATGAAATTCTCGTTCCTCTCGGCTGAGGTCGAGCCCAACATTGAGCCCTTCTTTGAGTGCGTCCTCAAAGGGCGGTGTTGATGGCGGAGCGCTCTCAATCCAGAGTGCTGCTATGCCTACCGCTGTGGCATGCCAACGGAATCGGCTCGTTGTGCCGATGTCCGGTTCATTCAACGCCTCCTCCAGGAGGATGTTGATGGTGATGTTTGTGCTGGACATGTGCACCAGCATCGTGAGCTTGGCCTGCTCCTGCAATGAGCTGAGAGACTTCGTAGTGTTCGCTTCATCCCGGAGGGATGTCCTCGGCTTCGGATCACCTCCCGCAGCGCATCGCTCTGGTTCATGAGTGGTTTTCACCTCGTTCTGTCGGTGGTGCAGAACAGGTTGTTCAAGAGGTTGATTCTCTACTGCGCAGCCTCGGCTTCGAGCCGTAGATGGCGGCCCTGATTGACGCCGAATCTCGACAGCCGGGTAGTTGATTGCACGGACGATTCGTCCTCACCAGCCCGATTCAGTGTCTGCTGTGGGGGTGCTGCCTTGTGCAGCAGTATCTGCTGCTGCTGCCCTTTGCCCTCGAACAGGTCGATCTTGGCGCTGTTGAGCTGGTGATCAGCAGCAGCCACCTGGTAGCCAAGGGTGTGCTGGTGGCTCCTGACCAGCTGCACATCAGTTATGTGCACACACTCGTGCGTTACGCCTGGGACTAGTTGCACGCTTATCTGCAGCGTTCGGCGCTGCCTCGGCGTGGTCTGGGCCCCTTGATTCGATGGCAGTTGCATGCTCTGCGGCAATGGGACCACCTCAGTGCTCAGCGGGTAGATCACTTCATTGCCAACTCCCGTTTCACGGCGCGTCGAATCCGCAAGTACTGGGGGCGGGAGGCCAGCGTGATTCCCCCCCCCCCCACACACACACACACCCCCGCGTGCAGGTAGAGCGCTTTCGCTGGAATGCCGATCGATTCGACGTCTACCTCTGTCTGTTTCATTTGGTCTCATGCAAGCGGGTGGATCTTGTGGTGGAAGTCTTCAATCGCTCGGGTCTACCCCTGCTTGTGGTGGGGGATCGTCCGGAGAAGGCGCGATTGAAGGCTCTGGCTGGTCTCAGGCTCACCTTGCTCGGCCGTCAGTCCCAGTAGCAGGTGGAAGAGCTCATGGCCTGTTGTCGGGCATTTGTTTGCGCAGGCCTGGAGGACTTCGGCATTGCTCCGGTGGAAGCAATGGCGTCCGAAGCTCCGTTGATTGGGTTGGGGGGGGTGGTTTGTTGGACACGGTGCGTTGTGCGGCTGCCGGGATTTCTGAGCCGACTTAGGTGCTGTTCCCGAAACAAAGCGTCGAGTCGTTGGTGCAGGCCTTGGAGTGGTTTGAACAAGAACGCATTTGGCGTTCTCTGGATGCAGAAGCCATTCGTGCGTGGGCCGAGCGCTTCAGACCGGAAGCCTTCGTGGCGCGCTTTGAATCGGCTCTGCAAACAGCCTGGAGCGCTCATCAGCGGGGCTGTGCCGTTGCAGCGAGTGACCCTGCTGAGATGTCAGGGCTGCACCTGTGAAGTTGAGTGTGGTGAGTCCCAGGTTGAGCCTTTGACCTCGGCCTCCCGGCCATCCTTGATTCAGTCTGCAGGGCGTGCAGCTCGCCGTGGCAAGTACAAGCCGCACCTTGCGCTGATCTCAGCCCCGCCATCGGATCTGTCGACTGGCACGCTGATCCGCCATCAGAACCGTTGGGGCCGAGTCTTTAAGCGCACCGGAGACATTGTTTTTTCACTCGCCGTACTCAGCGTCGGTTCACCAGTGTTGCTGCTTCTGGCGGGATTGGTGAAGCTCAGTTCACCGGGGCCTGTGTTTTACGTTCAGCGTCGGGTGGGCAGGAACTACCAGCGTTTTGGCTGCATCAAGTTCCGCACCATGCGGGCTGATGCGGATGCAGTTCTTGCGCGTGTTCTGGAGGCAGATTCCTCGCTCTGTGCTGAGTTCGAGCGTGACTTCAAGTTGAAACGTGATCCCCGAATTACTCCCCTGGGCCGTTTCCTGCGCCGCTCGAGTCTTGATGAGCTCCCACAGTTCTTGAATGTTCTTCGTGGGGAGATGAGCGTGGTCGGTCCACGCCCAATCGTCGCGAAAGAACTCGTTCGTTATGGCCCTTACATGGATGAAGTTGCCTCAGTCCGCCCTGGCTTAACCGGCCTTTGGCAAGTGAGTGGCAGAAACAACTTGAGTTACAAGAAACGGGTCAAGCTTGATCTGGCCTATGCCCGTGGTCGCTCTTTTGGCCTGGACTTTGCCATCATCCTGCGCACATTTGGCGTGTTGCTCCTGCCGATGGATCGAGGTGCTTACTGACTTTTGCTCAGCGGCTCATTGCCCATTGGATGATCCCAAGACCACTAAGCCAGACGATCTCCAGTCGGCTTGATGCCTTGAGAACAGCTCTGACCAAAGACTGGCTTGCCGTTGGTTGGCCAGCCCCAAGCATAGGTTTCTGCACCAAGCGCTTTCCATACCTGTTTTCGCCTCCAAGTTGGATCCCGATGCACTGGGCGTATATCGCTTCTGAACGACCTGCATTGGGCGATGGATCAGCAGACCCATCCCGCTCTGCCGCCTGCACCCGTTGCACCCATTGCGTCCAGGGTGGGCAGACCAGGGGCAGCGTCAGCATGACCATCCGACAGGGCAGCCAGGTGAGCAGATCATCGAGGCGAGCGCCGGCTGTCCCTAACCAGCGAAGTCGGCCGCTGCGGTACCCAAGCATGGAATCCAGCGTGCTGCTGGCCTTGAAGCCCCAGGCCAGCGCCAGCGGACCAGGACCAGAGGGCACGACCATCCACAGCAGGGCACCGATCCCCATCCAGAACAACGGTGCGAACACGCCATCCACAGCATTCTCTGAGGCTGTTTCAGCTGCGGCCCTAAGTAGTCCCGTGCGATCCAGACTTTGAACGTCTCGTCCAACGATCCAGCTCAAGTTCCGGCGGGCTGGTTCGAGATCCCCCTCCGCCGCTGATGGCAGCGCATCCACCACGGCGAGCACGCTGTCCCTGAGGCTGCGAGCCGCCAGGGCGCTGGCAAGGCTCAGGGTCAGTATCGGAACGCTGAGCCATCCCCAAGGGGAGGGAAGCCACAGCAGCCGCTCCAGACACCAGCCCGTCAGGACGCTGCCAAGCACCAGGATCAGGCTGATCAAACCTCCCCCGATCCGCAGCTTGATCGGATGGTCCCCCGCCCATCTCTCGACCCAATGGCGCAACTGCTGAATGCTCCAACCCATCACCACCACGGGGTGGAGCCACCGGCGCGGGTCACCGATCAGCTGATCAAGCAGTGCTGCCCCAATCACCAGCAGGCCTCCCAACGCTTCTGAGTTCATGGGAGGGGCGTGGCCAGAAACCAATAAAAATCCCCGTTCTGCACCGTGAGGGCAACAGAGCGGGGGATGAGGTGAGTGATGGTGTCTGATGCCACCGGCTGTTCAGCGCTTGCGCTGGATCAGGCGTCCTTCAGCCAGCTGAACATCGAGCGCAGGCCTTTGCCCACTTTCTCGATCGGATGCTGGGAATCACGGTCGCGCACCTTCTTCATTTCTGGCTTACCGGCTTCGCATTCGGCCACGAAGTTCCTGGCGAAGGTGCCGTCCTGGATGTCTGCCAGAACGCGCTTCATCTCGGCCTTGGTGTCGGCGGTGATCAGACGGGGGCCGCTGACGTAGTCGCCGTACTCAGCGGTGTTGGAGATCGAATCGCGCATGGAAGTCAGTCCTCCCTTCACCATCAGATCCACAATCAGCTTCACCTCGTGCAGGCACTCGAAGTAAGCCAATTCGGGCTGGTAGCCCGCTTCTACGAGGGTCTCGAAACCAGCCTTCACGAGTTCGGACAGACCACCACACAGCACAGCCTGCTCACCAAACAGGTCGGTTTCGGTCTCTTCCTTGAAGTTGGTCTCCAGGATTCCGGCACGGGTGCCACCGATTCCCTTGGCGTAGGCCATCGCCATGCCGCGGGCGTTGCCGGAGGCATCCTGTTCGATGGCGAACAAGGCGGGCACACCCTGGCCGTTCTGGTACTCCCAACGCACGGTGTGGCCAGGGCCCTTCGGGGCGATCATCACCACATCCACATCGGCGGGGGGCTTGATTAGCTCGAAACGGATGTTGAAGCCGTGGGCGAAGCTGAGCACCTTGCCTGCACTCAGGTGGGGTGCGATTTCCCTCTCGTAGACGTCCTTCTGGAATTCGTCGGGCAGAAGGACCATGATCCAGTCGGCCTTGGCTGAGGCATCGGCCACGCTCAGCACTTCAAGGCCGTCCGCCTTGGCCTTCTCGGCGGAGCGGCTGCCGTCATAGAGGCCCACTACCACGTTCACGCCTGAATCCTTCAGGTTCAGAGCGTGGGCATGACCCTGGGAGCCATAACCAATGATGGCCACGGTCTTGCCGTTCAGCAGACCGAGATCGGCGTCGGAGTCGTAAAAGAGCTGGGCCATCCGGGGCGGGCTTGCGGAACACTGCAGTGGACGAGCTTACGCAGCGGCCTGCCCCGTTCGGTTCAGGCCTCGTTCGGATGGGAGATGACGCGGTCGATTAGGCCGTATTCCTTGGCTTCTTCGGCGCTGAGGAAGTAGTCCCGGTCGGTGTCCTTCTCGATCTTTTCAAAGCTCTGGCCACTCATGTCGGCCAGGGAGCGGTTGAGCATCTCCTTCATCCGCAGGATCTCCCGTGCTTCGATCTCGATGTCACTGGCCTGGCGACGGCTGGTGCCGCCGAGGGGCTGGTGAATCATGATCCGGCTGTGGGGCAGGGCGACCCGCTTGCCTTTGGTGCCAGCGGCGAGAAGGAAGGCACCCATGGAGGCAGCAAGGCCAACGCAGATGGTCACCACTTCGCTCTTGACGTACTGGATCGTGTCGTAGATCGCCAGTCCAGCCGTGACGGAGCCGCCGGGGGAGTTGATGTACAGGTAGATCGGCTTGCTGCTGTCTTCCGAGTCCAGATAGAGCATCTGGGCCACCAGGCTGTTGGCGATGCCGTCATTGACCTCAGAGCCAAGGAAGAGGATCCTCTCCACCCCGAGACGGGTGTAGATATCGACCCAGCGCTCCATCTGGCTGCCGGGTAGGCGGTAGGGAACGCTGGGGGTACCGATCGGCATGGTTCAGAACGTTGATGAAGGAAGGGCAGGAGGGTTGGGTCTGATGCCGTCGGTCAGACGGGGGGATTGCCAGGGAGGTCCTTGCGGCTGCTGAGCACGCGGTCGATCAGTCCGTACTCAACGGCTTGTTGAGGGGTGAGGTAGCTCATCCGGTCGGAGTCCTTGCTCAGCTCCTCCACAGAACGACCTGTGTTGGTGGAGAGGATCTCGAGCATCGCCTGCTTGTTGTGCAGCACTTCTTTGGCCCGGATCTGGATGTCCGTCGCCTGGCCGCGGGCGCCGCTGCGGGGCTGGTGCAGAACGATGGAGGAGTGAGGCAACGCTGCCCGTTGACCTTTGGTCCCTGCCGAAAGAATCACTGCCGCCGTGCCCATGGCCTGGCCGATGCAGATGGTGTGCACCGGAGGCTTCACATAGCGGAGGGTGTCGCAGATGGCGAAGGCTTCGGTTTCGAACCCGATCGCATCACCCGAGTACCAGCTGGTGCCAGTGGAGTTGATGTAGAAGTAAATCGGCTTCTCTGGGTTGTCGAACTCCAGATAAAGCAGCTGAGCAATGATCAGCTCAGTCACATCGATGCCCATCTGACGCTTGGCGTCGTCGTCAGAGAACAGGGGCAAGCCCAGGTAGACGATCCGCTCCTTGAGCAGGAGTGAGGGAAGGTCAGGAGGTGGTGTGCGCATCACGGCGCTGTCGCCGTAGTACGGGGCCGAAGTTGTCATCTCCACCATCGCGGTGGGGCGAGCCTAGCCGGGGTCATCGGGCTTGCGGTTGCTGGTTTTGGCCGGTTTTCCCTGACTTTTCGATTTGGATGAGGGCTTGGTGTCGGTTGATGCATCGTTCTCGTCCAACCGTGCGAATACCATGCGCCCGGTTGGGGTTTGCAGGGCACCGGTCACCACCACAGGTTTGCGTTGGCCGATCAGCGATTTCGCCTCGTTGACCACCACCATCGTTCCGTCATCGAGGTAGCCGACACCCTGGCTGTCCTCCTTGCCCTCTCGCACGATCTTGAGTTTGAGCTCATCGCCTGGTTGCACTTCAGGCCGCAACGCGATCACCAGCTCACTCAGATTCATCACCTTCAGGTCTTTGACCTGGGCCACCTGCGCCAGGTTGAAGTCTGCGGTCACCAGCGTGCCGCCGGTGTCGGATGCCAACTGCAGCAATCGGTCGTCCGTTCCCTTGCCGTTGTAACGGGTGCTGTTGATCACCAACCGCCGCCCGTAGGTTTCCCGCAGATCCTTCAGAAGCTTCAGGCCACGTCGGCCCTTGGCCCGCTTTTCGATGTTGGTGGAATCCGACAGCTGCTGCATCTCATCGATCACCGATTCGGCAACGATCACCTGCCCTTCCAGCAATCCGCAGGCGAGCATGCCGCGGATCCGGCCATCGATGATCACGCTGGTGTCCAGGATCTTGGCCGTGGCGGGGGTCAGCACCCCATCAGCCACCAGCAGCGCCTCCGTGCTCGCGGGATTGAACAGGCGCAGCAGCGTGCGGCCGTGAACTTCCGCCAGGTTGCTTCCGAGAATTCCAAAAAAGACATTGCTCACCACCGCCAGAAGGGGTTTGAGCAGAACAATTCCTCCGGAGAACGGAAGCAGCAGAACAGGCAGCAGCAGCAGGTTGGCCACCAGCAACCCCAGGATCAGGCCGACAGCCCGGCTCACCAGCAGATCGGTGGGCATGGTGCGCACCTGTTGCATCAGGCGCACCCGCAGCTTTTTGAACACCAGGCCGGCGATCAAGCCAATGCCACCGCTAGCTGCGCTGAGCTGGAGACGCAACTGTTCAGCATTGGTGGTTGCACTCACCAGGCCGTCGGGCAGCAAGTGAATCCCCATCCACCCGGCAGCTGCACCGGAAACTACAAACAGAAGCAGGATGAGCGGATCCACCATGGGTTCAGGTCGTGGCAGCTCGATCCGGATGCCAGAAGCATGCCTTATCCCATCCCGCCCCGCAGCGCCTACCTCCACATTCCCTTCTGCCACCGGCGCTGTTACTACTGCGATTTCGCAGTGGTTCCCTTGGGGGACCAGGCCCGCGCTGACGATGGGCCTGGCAGTCGCTCGATCCGTGAGTACCTGAGCCTGCTGCATCGGGAAATCGCCTCTGCCCCAGGGGGTCCTCCCTTATCCACCGTGTATATCGGCGGGGGAACGCCATCGCTGTTGTGCCCCGATCAGATCGGAGCACTGATCGATGCCTTGGCCAACAAATTCGGTCTTCAACCGGGTGCGGAAATCACCCTGGAGATGGATCCGGCCACCTTTGATGCCGCGCAGTTGGCCTCCGTTCTGGCCCATGGCGTGAACCGCATCAGCCTGGGGGGGCAGAGCTTTGATGATGCTGTGCTCGAGCAGCTGGGGCGTCGGCATCGCCAGAGCGACCTCCATGCGGCGATCGACTGGCTGGTTCTGGCCTGGCGCGATGGCGCGCTTCGGTCCTGGAGTCTCGATCTCATCCAGAACCTCCCGGGCCAGACCCTGGCCGGGTGGGATGCGCAGTTGGATCAGGCCATTGCCAGTCAGGCTCCCCATCTCTCGATTTACGACCTCTTGGTGGAGCCGGGCACGGTGTTTGATCGCCAACGAACGCTTGGCCTGTTGCAGCTGCCGGAGGACGACCTGGCCGTTGCCTTGATGGAGCGGACCACACAACGGCTGTCGGCTGCTGGACTCAGCCGCTACGAGATTTCCAACCATGCCCGTCCGGGCCATGCCTCCCGTCACAACCGGGTGTACTGGAGCGGTGCCGGCTGGTGGGGTTTTGGCATGGGAGCGACATCAGCACCCTGGGGGGTGCGTTTGGCGCGACCCCGCACCCGCGCCGCCTACGCGGAATGGCTGGATCATCCTCCTGAGGAATCAGTCGCCGAGGCTGGGCTCCCTCTGGATGATCAATTGCTGGTGGGTCTGCGGCGCCGGGAAGGGGTGACCCTTCAAGGTCTTGATGCCGACGCCCTTGAGCACCGCTGGCAACCGTTCGTTGAGCGTGGATGGCTGCAGCAGCGGGCAGGCCGTTGGTGCCTCACCGACCCCGAGGGCATGGCCCTCAGCAATCAGGTGCTGATTGAGGTGATTCTGTGGTGGGAAGAGTGTTGTTCCGGGTCTGCTGGACCCAACCCTTCAACGCGTCGATGAACAGGCGGCGGCCATCCACCAGCGCTGGGCTGAAGGGAGGTTGTTTGGCGGTGAGCCCCAGCAGGTCTGCGGTGACGCGCACCTGGCCGTCGCAGCCGTCGCCTGCCCCGATGCCGATCACCGGGATGGTCAGGGCCTGCTGCACCCGGCACGCCAGCTCGGCAGGAACATGTTCCAACACCAGGGAGAAGCAGCCCTTCTGCTCGAGGGTGCGCGCCTGATCAACCAGGCGTTCCTGGCTGATGGCGTCCGTGGCCTGGCGCCTGTACCCCAGGCGATGCACGGCCTGGGGGGTGAGGCCCAGATGCCCCATCACGGGAATGCCCATGCGCACCAGACGGTCGATTACGGCGACAACCTCGGGTTCCGCCCCCTCCAATTTCACCGCCGCTGCGCTGGACTCCTTCAGCAAACGCCCTGCAGCCGCCACGGCGCGGTCTTCGCCGCACTGGTAGCTGAGAAACGGCAGGTCACAGACCAGCAGGGGCTGGTCGGCCGGCATGGCCGTCAATCCCCGGGCCACCGCCTGGGTGTGATGAAGCATCTGGTCCAGGCTCACCGGGAGTGTTGTGGCATGGCCCAGCGCCACCATCGCCAGTGAATCACCGATCAGCAGCACATCTGCACCGGCGGCCTCGGCCAGAGCTGCAGAGAGGCTGTCCCAAGCGGTGAGCACGGCGATGGATTGGCCCTTCTGCTTGAAGCGGGTCAGATCAGAAGGACGCATGCAGCTTCAGAACCCCTCGGGGGCTCATTGCTAGCATTCGGCCGATTCGGGCCCATGCGGCTCTGACGCCTAAATCTGGTCAGGACCGGAAGGGAGCAGCCACACGGGATGCTCAGGGCAGGCGTGGGTTCCGGGTCACCACATTCAAGTGAGCTGTCAGACCGCGTGGCCTGACAGCGATCTCACAAGCTGCCGTTGTCCTGTTGCTGACGGCGACGCAGGAACTCAGGAATGCGGGCGCCGTTCTCTTCGGGCTCCCCACGATTCAGCATTCCGGGCACGGAGCGGCTGCGCTCGCTGCGGTACGGCTGCTTGTTCTCGAAGCCTGTAGCGATCACCGTGACGTGGATTTCCCCTTCGAGGGCCTCATCCACCACAGCGCCCACGATGATGTTGGCTTCGGGATCAACAACGTCGTAGATCACCTCGGAAGCAGTGGTCATGTCCTCCAGGGTCATGTCTTTACCACCGCTGATGTTGATCACACAGCCCTTGGCGCCATCGATGCGCTCGGTTTCCAGCAGCGGGCTTGCAATCGCGGCTTGGGCTGCTTCCACGGCTCTTGAGCGACCGGAACCGATGCCGATGCCCAGCAGTGCTGTGCCTGCTTCGGTCATCACGGAGCGAACGTCAGCAAAGTCAACGTTCACCAGGCCCGGGCAGGTGATGATATCGCTGATGCCTTTGACGCCCATGCGCAGGACGTCGTCCGCACTCCGGAAGGCTTCCTGAAGGGGAGCTCCGCCGATGGCATCACGCAGGCGGTCGTTAGGGATCACGATCAGGGTGTCCACGTGTTCCGCCAACCGAGCGATGCCTTCGTCGGCCTGACGCATGCGACGACGGCCCTCGAAGCTGAACGGCTTGGTCACGATGCCCACGGTGAGAGCACCGACTTCACGGGCGACTTCAGCCACCACTGGTGCTGCACCAGTCCCCGTTCCACCGCCCATGCCAGCGGCAATGAACACCAGATCGGAGCCCTGCAGTGCATCGTGCAGATCCGTGCGGGATTCCTCAGCTGCCTTCTGGCCGATGGTGGGGTTGCCGCCGGCACCCAGTCCGCGGGTCAAGGTCTGCCCCAACTGCAGCCGTTGCTGGGCCTGCGACTGGATCAGGGCCTGGGCATCGGTGTTGAGAACGCGGTATCCAACCCCCTCAAGGTCGCTGAGGATCATGCGGTTGACGGCATTGCTGCCGCCACCCCCAACGCCGATGACCTCGATGCGGGCGGACTGGCTGGGCTGGATACCAGCTGCCGTGAAAGACCCTGAGCCGCTCACCATCTCCATCGTCGAGGCAGAACCGTGTGGTTGCGTTGCATTATGTCCCTGAAGCCTTGTCTCGGCTTCAAGAGATCACAAACCCGGCGCTGAGGTTGTGGTCTCCAGATTTTCCACCCGAAGATTTCAGGGTTCAGTTTTGGGCTGCTTGGGGGCGGGGGGCGCCGGCAGTTGCAGTTCCGGGCGGTCCGGATTGCTGAGATCAAGGCTGCTTTGATGGGCTCCGCGCAGGTGCTTTGGAAACGTCTTGTTCAGATGGAGGATCGTTTCGATCTGGGCATTCAGGAGGGCCGGTTCACCACCGAGATCAATCCGGCCCAGCTCGGTGGTGATGAGACTGATGTTGCCGTTGGGATCAAGCATGATGGCTTTCAGCATCCCGCCGATGCGATTCCGTTGTTGCAGCAGCGCAGCGACCTGACCGCGTTGCGGGGCATTCCATCCCCGCACCATGATGTCTGTGAGCGGATCTGCTACGGCGTCGCTCAGGGGAATCCATCCACCTGCGGCGTTGAGCAGCCCCCGTTCCCGTCCAGTGGGTCCACGACGCTCAGCGCGTGCGATGGGAATCTCCGGCTTCAGGCTGATGACGAGGCGAGCGGGGAACATTCGGCGCTGCACGTGAGCGCTGTGAACCGGTAATGCCCCGACCAGGTGTTGTTCCAGTTCCCTCGGACTGACCTCCAGCAGGGGTGATGGAAAGCGCAGCTTGGCCGCCTCGATCACCTGATTGGTCTCAAGGGCAGCACCACCCGTCAGGATCACTGCCTCAGGGCTCCGCAGCGTCCAGCCATGGCGCAGCAAGATCCAGCTGAATCCGCCACTGAGCAGCAGCAAGGCCACAAAGCGCCAGAGCTGAAGCAACAGGGTCTGGCGGCCCTGCCGGCGTAAGTCCCGGCGCCGAGCGACCTGCGCGGAAACCGGCCGTTGGGAGGATTTGTTGTTTCTCGAAACCCGGCTCACAGGTCGCATCGGGCCCGTGCCATCAGCTGCTCACCCCAGTTGCGCGCGCGGTCGGCATCAGAGAAGGGCACATCCATCTGCAGATCTTTGCCGATAAGGCGCAGCCGACAACGCCCCTGGGATTCATCGGTGAGGGGCGCATCACCGGACGCCAGCGACATCAGCTCCACAAGCTCGAGTTTGCAGACGTCAAACGAGCCCTGATCCTGAAAACTTCCCGCCTCGAAGCTGCTCCAGTGCAGTTCTCCGTCTTTCAGACGGGCACCACCACAACCATCGAGCTTGGCGAGTTCGGAGCCTTCGGCCCAGGTGCGAAACAGGTTTTGGCGCCGCCGTTCCAGCCATCCGAGCGATGCCAGCAGCACAAAGGCCAGCAGCAGAGGAAACCAGAGCAGTCCGTGGCTCATGGGTTAGGCGAAGGACGCTTCGTTCATTCTCCTGTGGTTTGGATCAGTTTGTGCACCAACTGTTCGAGTGTTACGCCGCTGGCCGCCCAGAGCATCGGGAACATGCTCTGGGCCGTGAAACCAGGCAGGGTGTTGATTTCGTTGATCCAGAGCTGATCGTTGGCGTCGTCGTAGAAGAAATCCACCCGACCCATGCCGTTGACGCCCACGGCAGCGCAGGCCTGCAGGGCCTGGGCGCGGATGCGGTCAGCTACTTCATCCGGCAGAGGAGCGGGAATCAACGTGGTGCTACGCCCTGCGGTGTATTTCGTCTCGTAGTCGTACCAGTCCGCATCAAAACGAACCTCACCGATCACCGACGCTTCGAGCATGCGCCCCCCCAGGACGGCGCATTCCACCTCTCGGGCGTTGACGCCCTGCTCCACCACCAGCCTTGGATCGAGCGCTGCAGCCTGATTGAGGCCTGCTTCCAGTTCTTGGCGGGAACGCACCTTGCTGATGCCCACCGAGGAGCCGAGATTGGCGGGCTTCACAAAGCAGGGGTAGTTCAGTTCGCGTTCAATCCGATCCATGAGGGCCGATCGGCTGATCGCGTTCTCGAGTTCGGACGCGTGCAGGGCCACATAGGGCACCTGGGACAGCCCGGCGCTGGCGAAAGCAGATTTCATCGCCTGCTTGTCCATGCTGACGGCTGAGCCGAGCACGCCGGCACCAACGAACGGTTTGCCGGTCAGCTGGAACAACCCCTGAATGGTGCCGTCTTCTCCATTGGGACCATGCAGCACCGGGTACCAGAGTTCGACCGCATCACATCCCTCCGGGAACCCCTGGAATCCTGATGGGGGCAGAGGTGGGTTGAGCTCCGGTGCGGTTTCGGAAGCCAGGGTTGCTTCGGACAGATCTGTTCCCCACCAGCGACCATCACGGTCGATGTAGATCGGCTGCACCGTGTATCGCTCTCGGTTCTGCCCGCTGCGCAGGCCTCGGACGACGGTCGCCGCAGATCGGATCGACACGTCGTGCTCTCCAGAGCGGCCTCCAAAGACGAGCCCGACCGTGATGGGACTGGACGGCATGAATGCGGCGACCCTTGAGCGGTGGGAGCGCCAAAAGTATCAGCGTTGTGCTCAGTGGGGCAGGGGGCTGCCGCTGAGTGAAAAGGAGCGCACCGCATCGATGCGCACCGGCACGAGATCGCCCGCTTGATAGGCACGACCATCCGCTCCGGTGGAGCTGAAGAAGGTCAGGCGATTGGTGCGGGTTCGCCCCATCAGCTGCGATGGGTCCTTGGGGTTGATGCCCTCCGCCAGCACTTCTTCCGTGCGCCCCTCGTAGCGGGCATTGGCCTTGCGGGCGCAGCGTTCCACCAGGGCATTAATTTCGCGAAGGCGTTCCACCTTCACCTCCTCCGGCAGCTGGTTGTCCCAATGGGCTGCAGGGGTATTGGGCCGGGGTGAATAGGCCGCTGTGTTCACCTGATCGAAACCGATCTCTTCGATCAGATGGAGGGTGCGGCGGTACTGCGCATCGGTTTCTCCAGGGAAGGCAACGATCACATCGGCACTGAGGGAGGCATCGGGCATGCGCTCACGGATGCGGTCGATGATCCGCCGGTAGCGTTCAACGGTGTAGCCCCGGGCCATGGCCTGCAACACGTCGTTGTCCCCGCTCTGAAACGGAATGTGGAAGTGTTCACAGAGCTTGGGCAGGTCGGCACAGGCATCGATCAGCCGCTCGGTGAAGTAGCGCGGATGGCTGGTGGCAAAACGGATCCGTTCAATGCCATCCACGTCGTGGACGTGATGGAGCAGATCGGTGAGGGTGTGTTGGCGGCGACCCTCCGGCGTGATGCCCGGCAGATCCCGGCCATAGGCATCAATGTTCTGGCCGAGCAGGGTGATTTCCTTGTAGCCCTGGGCGGCAAGACCCTCCATTTCCAGCTTGATCGCCTGGGGCAGCCGTGATTGTTCATTGCCGCGCACGGAGGGCACCACGCAGTAGGTGCAACGTTCGTTGCAGCCATAGATCACGTTCACCCAGCCGCAGATGCTGCTGTCCCGGCGGGCCGTGGTGATGTCTTCAAGGATGTGGTGGTCTTCGGTGGCGACCACCTGCTGACCGCTGTCCACCTGCAGCAGCAGGGTTTCCAGGCGATTGGCGTGTTGCGGTCCCATCACCAGATCCAGCTCCGGCACCCGCCGGAGCAGGGATTCGCCCTCCTGCTGGGCAACACAGCCCGCCACCACCAGGGTGAGATTGGGGTTGCTGCGTTTCCTCTGGGCCTGTCTGCCGAGGTAGCTGTAAACCTTCTGCTCGGCGTTGTCCCGGATGGTGCAGGTGTTGTAAAGCACCAGATCGGCATCCAGTTCGGCTGACGCCTCCCGGTAGCCCATGGCCTCCAGGATTCCCGCCATCCGTTCGGAATCCGCCTTGTTCATCTGGCAGCCGAACGTGGTGATCCAATAGCTGCCCCGCTGGGGGTTGGCGGTGGCGTCAGTTGCGAGGGGGGCGGAGGCGACCAAATCTCTGGCTCAAGCCTTCTCAGTGTGAGTCACAGCGGTGTTGTGTCAGTTTGGAGATTGACAGCCGGATGGCGATGGGCTGGGCCCTCACTCGGTTTTCGCTCACCAAGGCCGTGCCCCTCACGATCAGCCGGGGCACCACCGCTGCCGTGGTGCGGTTGGAGCTCAGGTTGGAACGTGATGGGCTGGTGGGCCGCGGCGAGACCGGGGGATTTGAGACCGGCCACCGAGCCTTTGCCCTTGAGGCTGTGGAACAGGAACTGCTGGGGCTTTTGCCGCAACTGGAAGCTCTGGATCCCCACCGTCCGCAACGGTTTGAGCCCCTGCTTGCATCCCTGAGTCCCCCGGCCCGTTGTGCTGTCGATCTGGCTTTGTGGGACTGGCATGGGCAACGGCTCGGCCATCCTCTATGGCGGCTCTGGGGATTGGACCCAGCCGAGGGTGTGGCCACCAGCGTCACCCTGGGACTGGCTTCTGTGGATGCCGTGTTGGATCGTCTCGAACGCTGGTGGACGCAGCTGCCGGCGACGCGGGTGAAGCTCAAGCTGGGCAGCCCCGACGGCTTGGACCACGACCTCAGCATGTTGGAAGCGGTGGCCCAGGCCATCAAGGATCGATCCCAGCGGCAGGGAGTCGCCATCGAACTGCAGGTGGATGCCAATGGCGGATGGACCGTGAATCAGGCCAGGCAAATGCTGGAGCCCCTGGCCGCACAACAGGTGGTGCTGCTGGAGCAGCCTTTGGCTCCAGATTTGGATCCCACGCAGGACTCAGCGGGATTCGCGGCGCTTCACCCGCACTGTCCGATGGCCTTGGTGGCGGATGAAAGTTGTTGGGATCTGGAGGATCTGCTGCGCTTGGCCCCAGTGGTGGATGGTGTGAATCTCAAGCTGCTCAAGACCGGGGGGCTCAGTCAGGCCTTGTTAATGGCCCAAGTGGCGCAGAAGAAGGGGCTGGATCTGATGGTGGGGTGCTACTCCGACAGTTCGTTGTTGAACGGTGCAGCGGCCCAGATCTTGCCTCTGATTCGTTGGCCGGATCTCGACAGCCATCTCAACTTGGTGGATGACCCCTTTGTTGGCCTTGAGTTGCAGCACGATCGTCTGCGGCCTTCGGCGATGGCTGGATTGGGGATCCGCCAGGCAGGAGGCACAGCAGCGTGATGAGCGGGATTCAAGCGCCGTCGGGATTTCGGGGAATGCGGTTGGTGCTGCTCCAACACGGTGGTTTGGCCAGCCTCACCGGCAAGACCGGTCTGGCCATGCTCCGACACCGTGCTGGACCGATCGTCGCGGTGATCGATCCCGACCATGCGGGCCAGTCTCTGCAACGCGTCACCGGCATCGAGCGTGATGTGCCGGTGGTGGCGGACTTGTCTGCTGCTCTGCCCTACGAGCCTGAGGTTGCTGTGGTTGGCCTGGCTCCTTCGGGGGGGCGGCTGCCTGATCCTGTTCGCCACGACGCCTTGGCGGCGTTGCGCGCAGGCCTTCATCTCGCCAGCGGACTTCACACCCGCCTGGCCGATGATCCTGAACTGGCAGACGCCTGCTGGCCCGACCGTTGGATCTGGGATCTGCGCCGGGAGCCGGAAGGACTCAACGTTGGCCAGGCACGCGCCGCAGAGCTTCCCTGCCGGCGCCTTCTGGCCATTGGCACCGATATGGCTGTCGGCAAGATGAGCGCATGCTTGTCTCTCCGGGAGGCAGCCCAGCGCTCCGGGATCCCCGCGCGCTTTGTGGGTACAGGGCAGGCCGGAATTCTGATCAGCGGAGAAGGGGTCGCCCTGGATGCTGTGCGCGTCGATTACGCCGCCGGTGCGGTGGAGGCGGCGGTGCTTCGCGCGGCGGCTGCTCTGCCTGAGCAGGGCCTTGTGCTGGTGGAGGGGCAGGGATCGCTCTGCCATCCGGCCTCCACGGCCACGTTGCCCTTGTTGCGGGGCACGCAGCCGACGGCCCTGTTGCTCGTGCATCGGGCAGCACAGCAGACCATCGATCGGCTGCCTCAGATCCCGCTTCCAAACCTTGAGGCCTTGGTGGCCACCACAGAATCCCTGGCGAGCTGGGCGCGGCCTGATGGGGCTGCTGAGCCAGCCAAGGTGGCCGCTGTCGCCCTCAACACCGCCCGCCTTGATGAGGCTCAGGCTCGAGACGAGGTGGAGCGCATCCGCCAGACGCTTGGTCTGCCCTGCACGGATCCGATCCGCTGGGGAGCAGAACCGCTACTCAGGGCTTTGTTGAGTTGTTGAGAGGGCGAGCGAGGGGATTCGAACCCCCGAATAGCGGCGCCACAAGCCGCTGCCTTAACCACTTGGCGACGCCCGCCGCGTCCGTGAGAATCTACCAACACGAGCTGCAGCCTGCCTGGTGTCCCCTTCATCGCGTCCGCAAGGTCGGTCTGCTCTGGCGATGTTTGCGGGGGGGATTGCAGCGGTCGGGGTGCTCTCGCTGGTGGTGTCCAACCCGTCGTTGGAGGACTATCAAACCCATGCCGGTGATCAGCTGGTCCGGTTGGGCACCAAGGAACTGTGCGAAGAGCCGACCCTGCCGATGGTGCTGCGTCTCTGGATTCGCAATTGCCCTGAGCTAATTGCCTCCCAGCGGGATGCACTGGCGGCGTTGGCGGGTCAGTTCACCACCCGTCGAAACTTGTTGGTGGCCAGTCTGTATTCCACCCGGATGGATAGGAAAGAGATGCTGCCCGGTCTGCGCCTGCCTGGTTTTGAAGTGCTCAGCCTTGGTGTGGCCGGTCGTTTCGTGGTCCTCAGCACCGATGCCAGCAACGGTGATGAGCGGTGATGGACGTCCCGTCGCTTGAGTCCAAGCCGGGGAGTGGCGTCCTCGACGCCTGGGCACCCCTGGCACTGCTGGATTTCGCCCCTTCAACGCCCTTGCCGGAGGTTGAGAAGCAAGGGCTGACGCCCGTGCGTCTGGCCTGGGAGCAGGGGCGTCTGCGGGAGCCCCAGCCCCTGTCTGCCGAACGCGTGCCACCGTCTCGAATGGTGTTGCCGCGCTTGGTCGACTGCCATGTCCATCTGGACAAGGCCTACACCTGGCAGGAGCATCCCAACCTCAGCGGCAGCTACGGGGGTGCCCTGGAGGCCAACCTGCGGGAGCACAGCTCCCGAACCGTGGCCTGCGTGCTTCAACGCGGAGAACGCGCCATGGAGAGAGCATTCGCCCATGGGCTGCGGGCCATGCGCAGCCATGTGGACAGTGGTGGCCCTGGTGCTGAGCCCAGCTGGGATGCCTTGCTCACTCTGCAGCAGCGCTGGCGCCGCCGCATCGACTTGCAGCTGGTGGCGCTGGTGCCCTTGGAATTCTGGTGTTCAGCTGAAGCGGATGCTCTGGCGCGTCGTGTGGCCGCCAGTGGCGGCTGTCTTGGTGGTGTTCTGACACCTCCTTGTGGATCGGCCGTGGTCACGGAGCAGTTGGAGGTGTTGTTGCGCCTGGCTGATCGCCACAACTGCGGCGTCGATCTCCACATCGATGAGGCGGATCACGGTGCGGCGCAGGGCATGGTTCAGCTGTTGAAGGCCCTGCTGCGCGTGCCGGTGCAGGTTCCCGTCACCTGCAGCCATGCCAGCAGTCTTTCCCTTCTGCCGGCGTCCTCTCTGGCGCGGTTGGCAGAGCGCATGGCAGCAGCGCAGCTCAGTGTGATTGCCCTGCCCCTGACCAATGCCTGGTTGCTCGCACGGGCGGACGATGCCACCCCCCTTCAGCGTCCGCAGGCCCCGATCCGTCAGTTGCAACGTTCCGGTGTTCCGGTGGCGGTGGCGGGTGACAACGTGGTCGACCCCTGGTTCCCGGGAGGCGACTTCGACCCCTTGGCCCTGCTGGCTGCATCGATGCCCTTGACTCAGTTGTTGCCCTGGCAGCGTCTGGGCCTGGCCCCTTTCACCACGGCACCGCCAGCCATTCTTCAACTGGAATGGGATGGGGTGCTGCGGGCCGGCGCTCCTGCCGATCTGATCAGCATGGAGGGCCAGGGATGGTCGGACCTGATCCGTTCTGCTCAGCAGCGTCAGGTTCTCGTGGACGGCCACTGGCAGTCGTCGCCAGGCGCTAGACCCTGACCAGTGTTCCGCCACGCCATGGGTCGCGCTGAAGCCTTGATTGCCCTGCGGCAAGCCCTCAGCGTTGATCCGGAACTGGAGTTGTTGGATGAACCGGGGGAGCTGCAGCGCCATTCCCGGGACGCCTTTGAGTACTCCCCCGTGCTGACGCCGCGGCTGGAGGCCTGCCGTGCTGAGTTGGTGGTGCGTCCGCGCACGGTGGATGCCGTTGAACGGTTGGCTTCGGCCTGCGCTGAGCACCAGGTTCCCTTAACCCTGCGCGGCTCTGGGACAGGGAACTACGGCCAGTGTGTGCCTCTGCAGGGCGGCGTGGTGATGCTCACCACGGCCCTGCGGCAGATCCGCTCGATTGATCCGATCACCGGGGTGGTCACCGTGGAACCGGGCTGTGTGATGCGCGATCTGGATCAGGAGTTGCGCCGCCATGGACGCCAGCTGCGCTTGATGCCCAGCACCTGGCGCAGCGCCACCATTGGCGGCTTTGTGGCAGGGGGCTCTGGGGGCATCGGTTCCCTGCGCTGGGGCTTCCTGCGGGATCCAGGTCATCTACTCGGGTTGGAGATCGTGCCGCTACGCCCCGATGCCCGGCGCCATCAACTCGGCGAGATGGATGCGGAGGCTTTGAATCACGCATACGGCACCAACGGCATCATCACGGCCCTCAGCTTGGCCACAGCTCCAGCGGTCAACTGGCACCAGGTGAGCGTGGACTGCGAGCACTGGAAGCAGGCGATTGAGTTGATGCAACGGATCGCTGCCTCGGCCTTGGATCTCCATTTGGCGAGCCTGCTGGAACAGCCGCTGTTGCCCCGGATGCCCAGCTGGGGTGGTCCTGCCGTCTCGGCGCACCGGCTGCTGTTGCTCGTTGCCCCCGATGGGCTCAACAGCCTGCAACGGATGGCGCAGTCAGCTGGTGCCATCCTGCGGGATCTCGGCCCTGAGGATCTTTCCGGGGGCAATGGCTTGCGCGAGCTGAGCTGGAACCACACCACCCTGCATGTGCGGGCTTCAGAGCCGGGATGGACCTACCTGCAGATGTTGTTGCCGCAACCGGAGGCCCCAGCGATGGCGGCCTTGAAGCAGCGCTGGGGTGATGCCCTGCTCTGGCATCTCGAGCTTGTGCGTCAGCAGGGCTGTCCTCGGCTGGCGGCTCTGCCGCTCGTGCGTTGGCAGGGGGCAGATCAGCTGAACCGGTTTATGGACGACTGCAGGGCCGCGGGTGCCGTGTTGTTCAACCCCCACGTGATCACCGTGGAAGACGGCGGCCTTGGCGTCATCGATGCCGATCAGGTGGCGGCCAAGCAGCGCTTTGATCCCGAGGGCCTGCTCAATCCCGGCAAGCTTCGAGGTTGGGAGGAGCGCTCCTGAGGATCAGCAGCCCAAGCTGTCGAAGGTGGAAACTCCGGTGCTGGGGTTGATGCCATCGGCATCGCTGCACAGCCGGCGTTGATCATCACGATCGAGCAGGGCATCCGTGAAATCGGCCCCCTCGATCTGAGCGTTGCTGAAGCTGCTGCCCGACGCAATGATCCCCGTCAGCACGGCATTGCGTAGATCGGTGGCGACGAAGTCGGCGCGATCCATCAGGGCGTCGGAGAGGTCAGCTCCCTGGAAATCAGCTTCGGCAAAGGCCCCTTGGGTGAGGATTGCACCATGCAGGTTGGCGCCCCGGAAGTTCGCTCCGCGGCCCACGGCTCCGGCGAAGGATGTGTTGGCCAGGTTCTGCCCCTCGAAGTCGCCGTTGCTCTGGTTGGTGAGCGTGTAGTCCACCTTTTCCTGGAACAGGGCACGATCCTGCAGTCCCACCCCAGCTGAGGTGTCCAGGGCCGGGGCCGGCGTTGCCATGAGCAGGAGGGGCAGGAGAAGGCCCAGCAACCGGGAGATTCGCAGCACAGTTCACGCCCAAGCTGTGCTCACTCTGCCGTTACAACGCCGCGAGCGAACAGGTCACCGATCAGATACAGCGATCCGGCAACAATCGGCATCGGTGTCGGCCATCCATGGCTGCTGAGCTGGTGCAGCACGCTTTCGAGGCCGTCGGCCTCCTGCAGCTGATGCTCGAGCTGGGGCAGTGCCTGGAGGAGGGCCGAACGACTCCAGCTCCTGTGGCTTGGTACCGGAATGATCCAGGCCTGGTCCTGGGGCTGCAGCAGCGTCTGGAGCATGGCGACAGCGTCCTTATGGGCCTGAATCGCCAGGATCCAAACAACACCGTTGCAGGCACAACTCCACTGGCTGCGTTCTTCGGCCAGCTGCACTGCGGCCGGTGGATTGTGGGCTCCATCGAGGCGAAGCGTGTGGACGCCCCAATGCACGGTTTGCAGGCGACCGGGCCAGTGGGCTGTGGCGAAACCCTCCTGAATCACCGCTTCAGGTAACGACCAGCCCAGGCCCGAGAGGGCTTGCAAGGCACCGAGGGCCACAGCGGCGTTGCTTCGCTGAATGGCGCCGGGCAAGCCCAGTTGCCAGCTTGAATTCAGCGGCTTCACCCAGTGGAGCGTGGCCTGCTGAGTGCGGCAGGTTGTTTCCAGGACCTCCTGCACTTCAGGGGCTTGGGCGCCACTGATCACGGTGGCCTGAGGCGGGATCGCTGCCGCTTTTTCGGTTGCGATGGCGGTGAGGCTGTGTCCCAGGTGCTCGCAGTGGTCCATCCCAATGCTGGCGACGGCCACCACTGGACGGCAGGGATGGGCCGTGGTGGCATCAAGCCGTCCCCCCAGCCCCACTTCCAGCACCAGCAGCTCGCAGGCGTGCCGGTGGAACTCCAGCAGGGCGGCGGTCACCAGCAGTTCAAACGGGGTGAGCCGATGCCGTTCGTTCAGGGGCTGGAGCGCCTGCAACCGGCTGCGCAGGGTTTCAACCGGAATGGGGGTCCCCTTGATCCGGATGCGTTCACACCAGCTCACCAGGTGAGGGGAGGTGGTGACCCCGCAGCGGAGGCCGGCGGCACAGAGGGCTGATTCCAGAAAGCTGACGATGGATCCCTTCCCGTTGGTGCCCAGCACCTGAATCGCGGGAATCGTCCGACAGGGATGGTCGAGTTCGTGCAGGGCCGCATCCATGCGATCCAACTGCAGATCCATGCCACGCAGGTCGAAGCGTGGGATCAGATCAGACAGATCGTCCACTCAGCTGAGGCTGGAGAGGGTTGCCGCCAGACGGCGCAGCAGCTCGCGCACCTCGCGCTTGTTGATGGTCAGTGGGGGCACCATGCGCAGCACCGAGGGGCCGGCCGCCACCAGCAGCAGACCGTGGTCGATGGAGGCTTTCGCCAGCGCGGGGGCCGTCCAACTGCTGCCCTCCCGGATCACGATGCCCTGCAGCAGGCCCCAGCCCCGCACGCCTTGCAGGTGCTCGGGGAAACAGTTCACAAGCTCCTGGAGCCCGTCATGCAGTTGTTCGCCTCGCGCTGTGACGTTGGTCAGCAGATCTCGTCGTTCGATTTCGGTGGCCACCGTCAACCCCGCCCGGCAGGCAAAGGGATTGCCGCCGAAGGTGCTGGCATGGTCGCCGGGTTCAAACACATCAGCTGACGCGTTCACCAGCAGGGCACCAATGGCATGACCACCGCCCAGGCCCTTGGCCAGGGTGAAGGCGTCAGGGGTGATGCCCAGTTGCTCATAACCCCAGAGGCGGCCACTCCGCCCCATGCCCACCTGCACCTCATCAAGGATCAGCAGGATGTTTCGCTCCGTGCAGATCTCGCGTAGGCGTGAGAAGAAAGTGCGGTCTCCAGGGTTGACGCCACCCTCTCCTTGCAGGGGTTCAACCAGAACGGCCGCGATTGAGGGACCGGACTGTTCGTAGCGGTTGATCAGGGTTTCGAGGGCCTTCAGATCGTTGTAGGGGAAATAATCAAACCCGGTCACCATGGGCTCAAAACCCTTGTGGTACTTGGGTTGACCGGTGGCGGTGACCGCCGCGAGCGTGCGGCCATGGAAGCTGGCTGCTGCCGTGAGGATCACTGGCTGTTCGATGCCGCGCCGTTGGTGGCCGTGTTTGCGCGCCAGCTTGATCGCGGCCTCATTGGCTTCGGCGCCGGAATTGCAGAAGAAGACGCTGTCGGCACAGCTGTTGCGCACCAGCCAGCTGGCCAGCTCTTCCTGTTCCGGAATCCGATAGAGGTTGGACACATGCTGGAGCCGTCCCAGCTGCTTGCGCAGAGCCCGCTGCATGGCCCTGTCGCTGTGGCCCAGGGTGCAGGTGGCAATGCCAGCAACAGCATCCAGGTAGCGCCGTCCTTGGGTGTCCTTGACCCAGCAGCCCTTTCCCTTGGCCAGAGCCAAAGGGAAACGGCCGTAGGTGTTCATGACGGCGGAGGGATGGGAGCCGGGGGACTTGAACCCCCAAGACCAGTGGCCGGCTGATTTTGAGTCAGCTGCGTCTACCAATTCCGCCAGGCTCCCGCTCAGGGATTGTATTGATTGAAGGGCCCCTCTTCAGAGGATGTTGCGCTTCACCTCAGCGCCGGCAGCGCTGAGCTTGGCTTCGAGGTCGTCGTAGCCCCGATCAAGGTGCTTCAGACCAGCCACTTCGGTGATTCCTTTAGCGGAGAGGCCAGCCAGCACCATGGCAGCGGCTGCACGGAGGTCGGTGCCGGTGACGGGCGCCGCGCTCAGCTGAGCCACGCCTTCAACGATGGCTGTGCTGCCCTTGAGCCGAATCGATGCCCCCATGCGCTGCAGCTCGGCCACATGTTGCAGCCGGTTTTCATAGATCTTCTCGCTAATCACGCTGGTGCCCTTCGCGGTGCACATCAGGGCCATGAACGGTGCCTGAAGATCGGTTGGAAACCCGGGAAACGGTTGGGTGGTGATGTCCACGGCCGTGATCTCGCCGGGTGTGATCGTCACGGCTCTCCCCTTGATCTCGATGGAGCAGCCGCAATCGCGAAGCTTTTGGATCACAGCGCTGAGATGCTTGGGAATCACGGGCTCCACCACCAGTGGTGAGCGCGTGATGGCGGCCGCCATCAGGAACGTTCCGGCTTCGATGCGATCCGGGATCACCGGATAGTTGGTGCAACCACGGAGCCGCTCCACCCCTTGAACGGTGATCACCGGGCCGCCAGCGCCGCTCACCTGGGCGCCCATGCTGTTGAGCAGGTTGGCCAGGTCCTGCACTTCAGGTTCCTGAGCAGCGTTTTCGATGGTGGAGACCCCATCGGCCAGCACCGCTGCCATCAGAATGGTTTCGGTGGCGCCAACGCTGGGGCAGTCGAGCACGATCTGTGCGCCTGTCAGGCGTTTTTTGCTGCCGGGCACTGAGGCCGTGACAATTCCGTGCTCCACGTTGATGACGGCGCCGAGGGCTTTCAGACCGCGGATGTGTTCGACAACGGGACGAGCCCCGATACGGCAACCCCCTGGAAGAGGGACCCGCGCGTGTCCCAGGCGTCCGAGCAGGGGGCCAATACTGAAAAAACTGGCGCGAAGGCTGTTGACTAGCTCGTAGGGAGGGGCCGAGCTACTGAGCTCGGCGGCGGTGAGGCGAATGCAGTCCGACTGCCTGTCGACCTGAACCCCCAGAGCTTCAAGGATGGCGCTCATGCCATCGATGTCTGTGAGAGAGGGAATGTTGGTCAGCTCAATGGTCTCCTCACTCAGGAGGCTGGCTGTCATCAGCACCAGGGCGGAGTTCTTCGCGCCGCTGACGCGAAGCGTTCCCTTCAAGGCGTGTCCGCCGCTGACATTGAGGCGTTGCTTGAGACTCTCCTGAGACGCTTCTGCAACGGCCATCATCGATGAGCTGATCCCCTATGTCCGGATTTTGGCAACAGTCTTTGAGACCGTCTAGACGGCCGGCGTCCAAACTGGACAGTTTGTTGCGGGGCTGGGGCAGCCACGGATCGGCGATGCCCTATGTTCATCCGGTCGAACACGACACGCCAGCGGATGTGGCGGAATTGGTAGACGCGCTAGTTTCAGGTACTAGTGGTGGCAACATCGTGGGAGTTCAAGTCTCCCCATCCGCACTAACTTTGTCGGGTAGCAGCTCTCGACAACCATGATCGTTCTCAAGATCTCCAACGCTTCGGAAGTTGTTGCTTCCAAGGTTGGCAAGTTCCTTGAGCTGCTCACTCCTGATTCCATCGATCACACCACCGTTGAGGATCAAGTGATCAAAAAGATGATCGAAAACCTTGCGGCGGAGGGAATCAAGGGGGAGATCGCAGCCATCAACGGCCTTGAGTTGGATGGCGAAAATCTGAGCGTTCACAAAGGCCTGAACGTGCGCAAACACGCAGCGTTCTGAGTCGTTCTCTGGATTCCTCCTCTCCCCTGATCAGCAGCCGACGCAATCCCCTGGTCAAACGGCTGCGAACCCTGGCCACCCGTGCGGGGCGAGAGGCCGAGGGGCTGTTGCTTTTTGAGGGCACCCACCTGTTGCAGGAAGTTCTCAGGCAGGGCAACGCGCCCGAGGAAATCATCGCGACCGAAGCCTGGTTGCAAGGTCATTCGGCTCTGGCTGCACGGTGTTCTCAGGCGCGATGGCGGATCGTCACCGATGAGGTGTTGCGGGCTGCGCTCACAACAGTCACACCCGATGGTGTTGCCTGCCTGAGCCCCCTGGATCGACTGCCCACTGTCCCTCCAGAGCTGGATTTTCTCCTTGTCCTGGATCGGATTCAGGATCCTGGAAATCTGGGCACATTGCTGCGCACAGCCCTCGCGGCTGACGTCAATGCGGTCTGGATGGGAGCTGGTGTTGATCCCCTCGGCACGAAGGTGTTGCGGGCCTCTGCCGGTGCTCTGCTTCAGCTGCCGCATCAACGCTTTGGCCCGAGCGAAGCGATGGCGATTTCACAGCTTCAGCAGGAACTGAAGCAGCTGGTGGCCTTGGGTGTGCAGGTGGTGGCCACCCTTGTGCCCGATGCGACCAAGGCTGACCCCCCTGTTCCCTACTGGGATCTCGACTGGACGCTGCCGACGGCGCTGGTGCTGGGAACCGAGGGTGCAGGTCTGCATCCGGACCTGCAAGCCTGCTGCACCCATGCCGTCACGCTCCCCCACAGCGCACGGGTGGAATCCCTGAATGTGGCGTCTGCCGCTGTTCCTCTCCTTCTGGAGCGGCGAAGAGCGACAATGACCGCCACATCGCAGCAGTTCGGGTGAGCGACGCCAGCTTCGACTTCGACGTCATTGTTATTGGAGCCGGCTACGGCGGCTTCGACGCTGCCAAACATGCCGCCGAACACGGCCTGAAGACGGCGATCGTTGAATCCCGAGATATGGGTGGCACCTGTGTGAACAGGGGCTGTGTTCCCTCCAAGGCGCTGCTGGCTGCCAGTGGAAAAGTGCGGGAACTGGCAGACGACAAGCACCTCGCGAGCTTTGGAATTCATGCTGCGCCTGTGCGGTTCGAGCGGCAGAAGATCGCTGATCACGCCAATCAGCTGGTTCAGACCATTCGCACCAACCTCACCAAAACCCTTGAGCGGGCAGGGGTGACGATCCTCCGAGGCCACGGCCGTCTGGAGGGCAGCCAGAAGGTGGGGCTGCGGGAGCCCAGCGGGGTGGACAGGGTGCTGACCGCCAAGGACGTGATCATCGCCACGGGGTCTGATCCCTTTGTGCCGCCAGGCATCGAAACCGATGGCCGCACGGTGTTCACCAGCGACGAAGCCATCAACCTGGAATGGCTGCCCCGTTGGATCGCCATCATCGGCAGCGGTTACATCGGCCTTGAATTCGCTGATGTGTACACCGCCCTCGGTTGCGAGGTGACGATGATCGAGGCCATGGACAAGGTGATGCCTACCTTTGATCCCGACATCGCCAAGATCGCTGGGCGTCATCTGATTGATGGTCGCGATATCGATGCGCGTTCCGGTCTGCTGGCCCGCAAGGTCACCCCGGGCTGTCCCGTGCAGATCGAACTGGCTGATTTCAACAGCCGTGAACTGGTGGAGACCCTTGAGGTGGATGCCGTTCTGGTGGCCACAGGGCGTGTTCCCAGCAGCAAGGGCCTCAATCTGGAGTCGCTCAATGTGGAGACGAACCGTGGCTTTGTTCCGATCGACGACGCCATGCGTGTTCTGGTGAACGGCCAACCTGTTCCCCATCTCTGGGCCGTCGGCGACGTGACCGGCAAGCTGATGCTGGCCCACACGGCTGCTGCCCAAGGCACCTGTGCGGTGGACAACATCCTTGGCCATGCGCGCGAGATCGATTACCGCAGCATTCCGGCAGCCACCTTCACCCATCCCGAGATCAGCTCTGTTGGCCTGACTGAGGCGGATGCCAAAGCTTTGGCGGAGAAGGATGGCTTCCAGCTTGGTTCCGTTCGCAGCTACTTCAAGGCCAATTCCAAAGCTCTGGCTGAGCTGGACAGCGATGGCCTGATGAAGCTGCTGTTCAACAAAACCAGTGGTGAAGTGCTTGGCGCCCACATCTATGGACTTCACGCCGCCGACCTGATCCAGGAGGTGGCCAATGCCGTTGCCCGGCGCCAGAGCGTGCGTCAGCTCGCCACCGAAGTGCACACCCACCCGACCCTCAGCGAGGTGGTGGAGGTCGCTTACAAGCAAGCTGCCGCCCAGCTGGCCGCCTGATCCCGTCCCAATTTTTCGTTCCAGTCTTTTCCCTCTTCCATGGAGATCCGCCGTCGTCCCCCCAACCCCAAGGTGCGGGTGGCCCATCTCGAATATGCGGTGCCCCACGACGACGAGGAACCGCGTCACATCCTCGAGAAGATTATCTGGGAAAAAGATCGTGAGATCGATGCCGCCCGCGACAAGGTTCCCCTCGACAACCTGAAGCAGCAGATTGCCAAGCTTCCCCCCACCAAGGATTTCCTGGGGGCGCTTCAGGCGGCCGCCACGAAACCTGCGGTGATCGCTGAGGTGAAAAAAGCGAGCCCCAGCAAAGGGGTGATCCGTGAGAATTTCGACCCGGTGGCGATCGCCAAGGCCTACGCCGCTGGCGGTGCAAGCTGCCTCTCAGTGCTCACCGACAAAACCTTCTTCCAGGGTGGCTTTGATGTCCTGGTGCAGGTGCGTCAGGCCGTAGACCTACCTCTGCTCTGCAAGGAGTTTGTGCTGAGCCCCTATCAGCTGTTCCAGGCCAGGGCGGCCGGGGCTGACGCGGTGCTTCTGATTGCTTCCATCCTTTCGGATCAGGATCTTCGTTATCTCAACAAGGCTGCGGCGGCTCTGGGCCTCACCGTGTTGGTGGAGGTTCACGACGCCACCGAAATGGACCGTGTGCTGAGCATTGGTGGCTTCCCCCTGATTGGAATCAACAACCGTGATCTCACCAGCTTCGAGACGGATCTGGCCACGACCGAACGGCTGCTGGTCGACTTCAACGACCGGTTGAAGCAACAGGGGGTGCTGCTGGTGAGTGAATCGGGTCTGTTCAGTCGGGCCGATCTCGACCGTGTGCAGGCCGCCGGTGCCGGGGCTGTGCTGGTGGGGGAAGCCCTGATGCGGCAGCCGGATGTTGAAGCTGGTCTGTTGCAGTTGATCCAGCCCGGTTAAGGCCGTTCCTCTTCCACTGCTGATGCACAATTGCAACATTCAGGCGGTTCTTTGTGCTGATTAGCGTTTTGACCGGTGTTGCAGCCGGGGCCGTTCATGTGGTGGGTGGTGCTGATCACCTGGTGGCAATGGCGCCCTTCTCCCTGAGCAAGCCATGGGCCGCCTTTCGTCATGCCCTGGCTTGGGGCGTTGGTCATTCCACAGGAGTTGTGGTTCTGGCGTTGATCGCCATCGGTCTGAAAGACCTGGCCCATGTGGAGGCCATGTCGTCTTGGGCAGAATTCCTCGTGGGCGTGGCCCTGCTTGTGGTGGGTGCCCTGGCCGTGCGCACGGCGTTCGGGCTGGAACTGCACACCCATGAGCACCGCCACGATGGTGCCGCCGAGCATCGTCATCTTCATCTGCATGTGCGCGGCGCCAGCAACCACCGTCGCCACGTCCATGCCTCCTCGGGCCTGGGCTTGCTGCATGGACTGGCGGGGGCCAGTCACCTGCTGGCCGTGATCCCTGCTTTGGCCCTGCCGCCCTATGCCGCTGTGGGCTACCTCGTGGCTTACTTGCTTGGATCCATCGGCGCCATGGTGGCCGTTGTGTCGGTTGTCTCGTTTCTCACCCTCCGCAGCGGTGCTCGGCTGATGCCCTTCCTCGTGGGCGGTACGGGTGCTCTCTCAATCATCACCGGGGCCATCTGGCTGCAGAAGACTTCACCGGCTCTGTTCTGATTCCCCGAGCGGGAGCCGGCCCACCACCTCACCAATCAACAGGTTGGCTGGCACCGCTCCGAGTTGGCGGCTGTCGGTGCTTTCAGCGGGGTTGTCTCCCAACAACCAAAGCCCTGTGCTGTCCACTCGGCTGAGGCGCTTGATCAGGCGCAGCCCGCTTCGCTGGGGATGCCAGGTCACGACCACGGATCCCAGGCTGGGTGCGGCCGTCTGTCCCAGTCGTCTGACTAGAACCCGGTCTCCCGGTTCAAGGCTGGGTTGCATCGATCGTCCTTCGATGCGCAGCAGCAGACGTCGCCCACAAAAAAGCAGCAACAGGTCGCGAAGACCAGCTGCTGCGATAGAGGGATTGGTTCTGTTTGAACTCAGGATGCGGTGACCCAGGCGTCGGAACGGCCCTTGGACTGCCAGAACATGCCGTGGATTTTTTCAACGGCGGCCATCAGTTCCTCGGCCTTGGCCTGATCGATGTTCACCTTGCAGGAGCTGCAGAGCTTGGCTGCTTTCCAGAAGGTGTCGTGCAGGTCGGGAAAGGTGGCCAGGTGATCGGGCTTGAAGTAGTCGGTCCAGAGGATCAAAAGTTCTTTCTTGGTCTTCTGTGCTTCCTCTTCCTTGATGGCCACGTAGCGGCCGAAGGTGTTGTTGTAAGCGGCCAGGGCAGCGGCGTCACCAGCTGCGGGAGCTTCCATCGCCTTCAGCTTCTTGGTCATCGACAGCACGGCTTCGGCTGCCACGCGAGCGGAAGCCGGGTCGTACACGCCACAAGGACCGTCGCAGTGGGCTTCTGCCACAGGGGCAGGGAGGGCACATGCAAGGGCAGAAAGGGCCGAGCGCAGCATCGGTTCAGAGCGGAATTGGCTTGAGATGAGCCTAGCTTCCGCTTACTTCTTCACGTCGAGCAGTTCCACCTCGAAGATCAAGGTTGCGTTGGGGGGAATCACACCACCGGCTCCACGGCTTCCGTAGGCGAGGTCGGAAGGGATCACCAGCTTGCGCTTTCCGCCCACATTCATGCCGGCGACGCCTTCATCCCAACCCTTGATCACTCGGCCAGCCCCGAGGGGGAAGCTGAAAGGGGTGTCCCGGTCGTAGCTGGCATCGAACTGCAGTCCATCTTCCAGGGTGCCGCGGTAGTGCACCACCACCGTTTGGCCGGGGGTGGCCTCGTCGCCGCTGCCCACCTCCAGCTCGATGATTTTCAGACCACTGGCGGTGATGGTGGTGTCAGGAGCATCGAGGGGGCCGCCGAGGGCTGAGGCGTCGGCTGGAGCGGAATCGTTGGCCATGGCGAAAAGAGTCGGGTTGGGGTCGTCAGGGTCGAGTTCGAAGCTCAACGCCTTCTGGGGTTTCGAAGCCTCGCTGCGAACGCCAGCAGGCTGCGCCGGGGCTGCGGAAACGGTGGAGGGGGCCACGATCTGGCTGACCAGGGCAAGGAGCAGGCAGGCCACACAGACCGTTGTGCTGATGATGATGTCGCGCACGGAAGGGCTTCTGTTGCGCTGATTCTGACTTCCGGTCCGCGGAGCCGGCGTTCATTCAGGCCGGTTCATCTGCCGCAGCTGTTGCTCGAGGCGATCAATGCGGCCGCGCAGCTCATCCACTTCCTTCTGGCTTGGAACGCCGAAGTCTTGGAGAAGGTTGTCGCGATTGCGTTCCAGGTTGCGCCCCATCTGCTGTTCCAGTTCGGGGGTTTCCCCGCGCAGGGCCTTGAGCACGTCGTCCACCAATGCGGACGCTTCGTTCGGATCCAGCCGGCCACTGCTCACCCAGTTCTGGGTGACGCCGCGCAGACGCTCAGCAACGAGGGTGGTTGTGCCCAGGCCGCGGAGCAGCAATTGCTGAAGAGGATTCGCGGCATCCATGGCGACAGGTGGGCGGGTCCGATCCAGGATGCCTTTGGCCGGGACTGCTGACCATGGGCAATCACCAACTGCAGGCTGGATCGCGGGGCCTGTTGGGCGGCGTCCTGGCTGGTGTGGCTCCATCCCTCGGCGGCCCCCTGCTGATGGTCCCCGCCCTGGCGCTGCTCTGGTCCGTGGTTGAGCGTCCCCGCTGGTCAGCGGTCTGGGGACTGCTGGCCGTTTTGATCAGCCACCGCTGGTTGCTGGCCCTGCATCCACTCACCTGGATGGGCGTTCCCGCCTGGCTCAGCCTGCCTGTGGCACTGGCCCTCTGGTTGGCCTGCGGGAGCCTTGCCGCTCTGCTCCTGGCCGGATGGTCTGTGCTGGCGCGGCGTCTGCCTCGCCGTTGGCCGCGTCCAGTGCGGCTGATGCTGCTGGCCGGGCTCTGGGGCCTGGCTGAACTGGTGTTATCAGGGTCGCCGTTGTTCTGGATCGGCGTCGGCGGCACCACCCTTCCCTGGGACCGCCCCCTGGCGGGATTGGCCCGCTGGTTCGGTTCCGGAGGGCTGACCTGGCTGCAGTTGTGCTGGGGCTGCTGCCTGCTGGCGCTGTTCGAGCAACCCGCAGCCTGGCGTCGCTGGGGCCTGCTCGGATTGGCCAGTGTGCTGCTGGCCCATGGCTTGGGCAGCTTGCTGTTGTTGGCGCCGCCGCCGCCGGTCGGTTCCGTTGCTCTGGGGGCCTGGCAACCCGCTGTTCCCACGCGAGAAAAGTTCGATCTGGAGCGTCAACAGGCGCTTCCCCAAGCTCTGGTGGAGGCGATGCGTCAGCTGGAGCCCACCAATCCGGCTGCTGTGGTGGCTCCGGAAGGAGCGCTGCCGGCGCGTTTTCAGCTGCCGGTCGAGGCTCCAGCCATTCCTCTGATCAGTGGCGGATTTCGTTGGGTGCGGGGTCAGCAACGCAGTTCTCTGTTGCTGTACGAGCCGCCTGACTGGTTTCCCGTTCCTCTGGCTGACAAGCACCGTCTGGTGCCGATCGGGGAATGGATCCCGCCCCTTCCCGCCGGGCTGACGGCAGGACTGTCTGCGGTGGGTGGGTTGACCCCCGGTCCGGCCCCGAGAATGATGGAAGTGGTTGAACCCCCTGCGGCAGTTGCGATCTGCTACGAGATCGCCGATGGTCTGGCCCTGGCACGCGCTGCTGCCGATGGAGCGACCTGGCTCCTGGCCATCGCCAATCTCGACCCCTACCCGATGCAGCTGCAAAAGCAGTTTCTGGCCCTTGCGCAGTTGCGGGCGATCGAGACAGGACGGGATCTGCTCAGCGTTGGCAACACGGGCCCCACGGCGCTGATTTCGGCCAACGGGTCGGTGCAGTGGTTGCTTGCGCCTGAGGCTCCAGGCGTCGCTGAGGCCCTCGTTCAGGTGCGCCAGCGCGTCACGCCCTATTCCCGTTGGATCAGCCCCCCACCCAGGACTGTGTCGCCGTCGTAGAAAACCGCCGCCTGGCCTGGTGTGATCGAGAACTTCTCCTCTTCAAAGCGGAGACGACAGCGGTGGGGCCGCTCCCGTTGCTGATCTGCTTCGGTGGCCGGAAGGGGTGAAAGCTCCGCACACACCGGTGTGCTGCGGTAGCGCACCTGCACATCAACGGTTCGTGGCGCCTCGATCGGGTCAATCGACACCCAGTTCACCGCACCCACCACGCAGCTGTCTCGGCCGGCTTCGGCCCGGGGTGCGACGACCACTCGATTCATCGCAGCGTCAAGTCGGATGACGTGAAGCGGTTCGCGCCAGGCCACACCGAGCCCTTTGCGTTGGCCGATGGTGAAGTGTTCGATGCCGTCGTGCTCGCCCACAACAGTCCCGTCCGAAAGCACGATTTCCCCCTGCCGCGGGGGCAGATAGGCATCCAGGAACGCCCGCATCGATCCGTGGTGGTCGGCCAGGCAAAGATCCTGGCTTTCCGGTTTTTCTGCGGTGCGCAGACCGTGGCGGGCGGCTTCGAGCCTTGTGTCGGGTTTGGTCAGTTCCCCCAAGGGAAAAACGATGCGCCCCAGAACCTCCTGGGGCAGGTCGTAGAGGAAATAGCTCTGGTCCTTGCGGGTATCGAGGCCCCGCAACAGCTGATGGCGCCCTTGATCGCCGCCATGGCGGATCCGGGCGTAGTGGCCGGTGGCGATGCGGGGCAGCTTGCGTTCCTGCAGGGCCCAATCAAGCATCGGTCCGAATTTCACCGATCGATTGCACTGGGAGCAGGGCAATGGCGTGATCCCATCGCGATAACCATCCACCAGCCGTTGCACGATCTCCTGCTGGAACGTCTCCCGTGTGTCCACCACGTGATGGGGAATGCCGAGCTGCTCACAGATGCCGGCTGCATCCACAAGCCCCTCGGCGCAACAGGCCCCTTTCCCGCTCATCAGCCAGAGGGTCAGGCCTTCCACCTGCCAGCCCGCTTCCACCAGCAGTGCCGCCGTCAGGGAACTGTCGACGCCTCCAGAGAGACCAACGGCCACGCGGTGCTCCCCGGGCCATTGCCGCAGGCGCTCAAGAGCAGCCTCTCCAGCGCGGGTTGTGGTGGATCCAACGGCCATGGGCGGCGCAGGGAGTTCTCTCCATAGTGAGGTCCCGGCAACCGCAACTGGTGTGGCCTCCCGCTGATTCTGATCATCTGCTTCTGGATGCCGCGTCCATGGCCGCCTGCGAACAGAGGGTGTTCGACAGCGGCATGCCTGTTGCGGCCTTGATGGAGAAGGTGGGGCTGGCCATGGCGGCTTGGCTGCTGGCGCGCCGGGATCTGCTGCGCCATGGCGTGGTTGTCCTGGTGGGGCCCGGTCACAACGGTGGCGATGGTTTGGTGGTGGCTCGGGAGTTGCACCTTGCTGGCGTTGAGGTGTCCTTGTGGTGTCCCCTGCCGATTCGCAAGCCCCTCACCGCTGAACATCTGCGCCATGGCGAGTGGCTTGGTCTGCAGCGCCTGGCTGACGAGCCCGAACCCGGCGGAGCCGCACTTTGGCTTGATGCGGTGTTCGGTCTCGGCCAGAGTCGGCCGCTGCCTGAGTTCTTGGCGGATTTGTTCCGGCGTCGGCAGCAGCTGCAGCCTGGGTCGTTGATCAGTCTGGATCTGCCGTCAGGCCTTTGTTCCGACCAAGGAACCGTGCTGGGCGAGCAGGCAGCCTGTGCCTCGGTCACCCTCAGCGTTGGCTGGATCAAGCGCGGGTTGTGTCTGGACCCGGCCCGTCCCTGGGTGGGTGCGCTGGTGCGGATCGATCTGGGCTTGCCGCCTTCGGTGATGAGCAACGCCGCTGCGGTCTTGCCGCGCCGCCTGCCGGTGACAGAGGCCTGCTCGGCCCCGTTACCGCCGCTGCCGCCCACGGCGATGAAGTACGAACGCGGCCGCTGCCTGGTGGTGGCGGGCAGTGATCGTTATCCCGGCGCAGCACATCTGGCGCTGCGGGGGGCCATGGCCAGTGGCTGCGGATGTGTTCAGGCCTTTGTGCCGCCCCGTCTGCAATCCGGCTTGTGGCAGGTGTTGCCGGAGGTGATGCAACTGGAGGACGCGGTGATTCCAGAGCGGCTGGATGCGGTTTTGGTCGGTCCCGGTCTGGGGGAGTCCAGCCATTGGTGGAGCCAGTGGTCGGAGCAGATGCTCAGCGTCGCTGGTTTGCTGGTGCTAGATGCCGATGGCATCAACGGTCTGGCGGCCAGTCCGGAGGGGTGGCGTTGGTTGTTGAAGCGGCGGGGGCCCACCTGGCTCACGCCCCATGCGGCCGAGTTTGCGCGGTTGTTTCCAGACTGTGGAGCAGGTGACGCGCTGGAAAGGGCGATCTCCGCAGCCCGCTGCAGCGGTTGCTGCATTTTGCTGAAGGGGGCGCATTCGGTGCTGGCGGATCCATCGGGTGCAGCCGTGGTGCTGACCGGCACGACCCCACGGGTGGCCCGCACCGGCCTGGGTGACGTGCTGGCCGGTTTTGCCACCGGTTGGGGTGCCCAGGCGGTTGCAGCACAGCAGCAGCCTGGGCTGGAAAGCTTCACTGCCGCTGCGGCTTTGCACGGTTTGGCGGCCGTTCGTGCTCGCTCCAGTGATGCTTCTGCGATTGCGGATTGTTTGAAAATCAATACAGCGCGGTGTCAGAAAAAGCAAACAACGATGTTCAACGAAGTCTGAACAAATGATTCGTTTTGATTGCCTCGGCTGGCAGGTCCCAAAAGAGCTTTTCTTGGTTTTTAAATCTTTCGTAAATCTGAAATGTTGCGGTTTGCTGTTCTGAATCTGAAGGGTTGCTGAAAACACTTCGACATTCTTTCTGTTCGTAGGAAAGTCAACTCACTTCCGCAGCACCCAAGGTGTCCACAGCTTCCAAGCCGCTGGAGACGCAACGCCGGCGCAGCAGCGACCCCGTCAGTTGGTATCTCGCCACCATCGGCAGAATTCCACTCCTCACCCCAGCTGAAGAAATCGAGCTGGGCAATCAGGTACAGGCCATGATGGCCCTCACCGAAGACGGTTCCCGTGAGTTCGAGGGTGGAGAACTCACCACGGCACAGCGCCGTCTTCTGAGGATCGGTCGCCGTGCCAAAGAGCGGATGATGAAGGCGAACCTTCGTCTTGTGGTCAGCGTTGCCAAGAAATATCAAGGCAAAGGTCTGGAATTGCTCGACCTGATTCAGGAGGGCTCCCTCGGCCTGGAACGTGCTGTCGAGAAGTTCGATCCCACCCGGGGGTACAAGTTCTCCACCTATGCCTTCTGGTGGATCCGCCAGAGCATGACCCGCGCCATTGCCTGTCAGTCGCGCACGATCCGGCTCCCTGTTCATCTCAGTGAGCGGCTCACCACGATCCGCAAGGTGAGTCTTGATCTCGCCCACAAGCTCGGCGCCATGCCCAGCCGTGTGGAGATTGCCGAAGCCATGGACATCCCCTTGGATGAGCTGGATTCGCTGCTGCGTCAGGCGCTCACCACCAGCAGCCTGGATGCTCCCGTCAACGGTGAGGAGGGGCGCAGCTTCCTTGGGGATCTGATCGCTGATTCATCCCTCGATGAACCGCTCGAGATCGTGGAACAGCGGATTCATCACGAGCAGCTGGGCCGCTGGTTGAGTCACCTCAGCGAACAGGAGCAGCACGTGCTGCGCATGCGCTTCGGGCTTGAGGGCAACGAGCGTCACACCCTGGCTGAAATCGGACGCCTGATGGAGGTGTCCCGCGAGCGGGTGCGCCAGGTTGAGCTCAAGGCGCTGCGCAAGCTGCGCAACCTCACCCGCCGTCTCCCGAGCGGCATTTGAGCTGCCTCGGGAGTCGTTGGTTTCAACGGATCCCGTTCGGTTGAATCAGTCTTCCGCCCAGATGTAACGCGTGAGTTCTGCGGGATCTGGCTCGGGTGCCGAGAGGGCGAAGTCAACGCAGTCCTGAACGATGCCGTCGATGTCCTTTTCGATGGCGCGCAGCTCTTCGCTGTTCACCAGACCCGCTTGGGTCAGGTCCCGCTCGAGGGCTTTGAGGGGATCACGCTTGGCCCAGAACTGCTTTTCTTCCTCCGCCCGCAGTTCGTCCGGGTCGGCCAGGGAGTGGCCACGGAAGCGATAGGTGAGGCACTCCAGCAAGGTCGGACCTTCACCCGCCCTGGCCCGTTCCACCGCGCGTTGGGCCGCTGCCCGCACCGCCAGAACGTCCATGCCATCCACTTCTTCTCCGGCCATGCCGAAGGAGCTGGCCTTGCGCCAGATCTCCGGGTCACTGGTGGCCCGGTCGTGGGCCATGCCAATGGCCCACTTGTTGTTTTCGACCACGAAAATGATCGGCAGCTTCCACAGCTGCGCCATGTTCATGCACTCGAAGAACTGACCGTTGTTGCAGGTTCCATCGCCGAAGAACGCTGCTGTCACGGCGTTGCTGGAGGCATCACCGAGGGCGTCGCGCTTGTAGCGGCTGGTGAAGGCAGATCCAAGTGCCACGGGAATGCCCTCAGCGATGAAGGCAAACCCGCCCAGAAGGTGATGCTCCTTGGAGAACAGGTGCATTGAGCCGCCACGACCCTTGCTGCAACCGGTCTCCTTGCCGAAGAGTTCGCTCATCACTTCGCGGGCCGGCACGCCGGCACTCAAGGCATGCACGTGGTCGCGGTAGGTGCTGCAGAACCAGTCGTGCTGACGCTTCATCGCACCGATCACACCGGTGCTCACCGCTTCCTGACCGTTGTAGAGGTGCACGAAGCCAAACATCTTGCCCCGGTAGTACATCTCGGCGCATTTGTCCTCGAAGCGCCGGCCCAGGGTCATGTCCCGGTACAGCTCCAGACCGGTCTCCCGGTCCACGGTGGCCCGTTGTGCCGTCACCAATTTGGAGAGCCGTTCGGCATGGGGGCCAGCAGTCGCAGTGCCAATTGGAGCGGAATCGACAGCGAGGTCCTGACCCATGTCCACCTAGGGGATTGCACTCAACTTTAAGGGCCAACCGATGAGCGATGGGCAAAACCCCTGACACTGACTAAGATCCGCGTCTCCTCGCAGCGGTGCTGTTGGATCTGCCCATCGATCATTTCCGACTTCTGGGCGTTAGTCCATCGGCAGCGCCAGAGGCGATTCTGCGCCGCTTGGAAGCCCGCTGCGACAGTCCACCTGATCAGGGCTTCACCCACGAGGTTCTGCTCCAACGGGCTGATCTGCTGCGCCGCTCCGCCGATCTGCTGACCGATCCCGCCGACAGGGCTGAGTACGAAGCAGCCCTGTTGCGCCTCAGTGAATCCCATCCCAACGGCACGGTGGGCTTGGACCTTCCCACCAGCAGTGAGGTGGCGGGCCTGATTCTGCTTTGGGAGGCCAATGGCGCTCTCGAGGCCTTTCAGTTGGCACGCCAGGGTCTCCAACCCCCTCAGGCCCCGGCCCTCGGGAGTGGCCGTGAAGCGGATCTGACGCTTCTTGCCGCCTTGGCCTGCAGCGATGCTGCCGTGGAGGAACAGGGCCAACGGCGCTATGAGTCGGCGGCCCAACTTTTGATCGACGGCATTGAGCTGCAACAGCGGATGGGCAAGCTGCCCGACCAGCAGCGCCAGCTGGAAGACGCCCTGCAGGGGCTGACTCCCTTCAGGATTCTGGATCTGCTCAGCCGAGATCTTGGTGATCAGGATTCCCATCAACGGGGGTTGAAGCTGTTGGATGAGCTGGTCGTGGCCCGTGGTGGTCTCGAGGCCACCGATGCTGATGGCGTTCAGCCCGGCAGCCTCAACCAGGAGGATTTCGAATCGTTCTTCCAACAGATCCGCCGCTTCCTCACAGTTCAGGAGCAGATCGATCTGTTCAGCCGCTGGTTTGAGCGGGGCGCAGCTGATGCCGGTTTCCTCACAGTTTTGGCCCTCACCGCAGCAGGGTTCTCGCGGCGAAAGCCTGAATTTCTCGAGCAGGCTCGCGATCGGCTGCAGACGCTTGCCAATGCCGACCTCGATCCCATGCCGCTGCTTGGCTGCCTGGATCTGCTTTTGGGCAACGTCAAGGATGCGGATCGGCATTTCGCGCTTTTGCGTGATCCGGATCTGCAGGCCTGGTTTTTGAACCATCCTGGTGATCGGTTGGCTGCGCAATGCGAGTACTGCCGGGCCTGGCTTGAACGCGATGTCTTGCCGGGATATCGCGACGTCGATGCCTCTGGTGTTGATTTGGATGCCTGGTTTGCTGATCGTGACGTGCAGGGCTTTGTCGATCGTCTCGATCGCAAGGCGTCGCGCCAGATCGGTGCCGAAGAAATCACCCTGGCCTGGGCGATGGCAGGCGATGCATCCCTTGGTGACTCGAGCGACGCAGCTGAATCAGATCAGGACGTTGACTCCGAAGACACGGATGCCATGCCTTTCTGGCAGCAACGTTTTTGGCAGCAAAGTTGGTTTCGCCCAGCTGCTGCCGCTGTTGCATTGGTCGGGATCACCATTGCGGGTTTCGCCCTGCTTCGACGCAACTGGGATCCTGCGCCTCTGCTGCCGGAAATCGCTTCACTCTCCGCTGAGGAAGAGGAGGTTGAAGGTAAGCAGGAGCTCGATGCCGTTTCATCCACGGTGGATGACGCGCCGGTGGATGACGAGCCCATCGCGAGCCTGAAGCCCGACCTTGAGCCTTCAGCGCCCACAGAACCACTGCTCAGTGAGGCCCCAACCCAAGCTGAGCTTCAGGCTTTGCTCCAAGGATGGCTTGATGCCAAGGCGTTGATGCTCTCCGGTGAGCCGGCAGATCTTTCCGTCGTGGCCAGGGAGCCCCTGGTGAAGCGCGTGGAGCAGGAGAGGGAAGCTGATCAGGCTGCAGGGCGATCCAAGTCGATTGATGCCTCCATCACCAGCATTGAGGTGGTCGACCGCAAGCCTCAGAGGATTGAACTGCTGGCCCAGGTGGCCTACAGCGATCGCCTTCAGGCTGCTGATGGAACCGTCATTGATGAGACGGCACCGACTGATTTCAGCGTGACCTACGTGCTCGGCAGAGATGGAACCCAATGGCGTTTGCACGACTACATCTCGGGCTCCTGAGTTGCTTGCCCGGGTTGCTTGACCGTCGCTTTTTACGATCACCCCATTGATCCAGGGGCGTAACGCCGATGTTCGACGAGCTTTCAGCCCGTTTTGAGGATGCGGTCAAGGGGCTGCGTGGCCAAGACAGCATCAGCGAAACCAACGTCGATGGAGCCCTAAAGGACGTCCGTCGGGCCTTGCTGGAAGCCGACGTGAGCCTGCCGGTGGTGAAGGAGTTCGTGGCTGAGGTCCGCGACAAAGCCGTTGGTGCGGAGGTGGTGCGCGGGGTCAGCCCGGATCAGAAGTTCATCCAGGTGGTCCATGAACAGCTCGTGGAGGTCATGGGGGGCGATAACGCTCCTCTGGCCAAGGCAGCTGAAGCTCCCACCGTCGTGTTGATGGCCGGCCTTCAGGGTGCCGGTAAAACCACCGCAACGGCCAAGTTGGGCCTCCACCTCAAGGATCAGGGGCGACGAGCCCTGATGGTGGGCGCCGACGTTTACCGACCAGCCGCCATCGAGCAGTTGAAAACGCTCGGTGCTCAGATCGATGTGGAGGTGTTCAGCCTCGGTGCTGAGGCCAAACCGGAAGACATTGCAGCCGCTGGTCTGGCCAAGGCGAAAGAAGAAGGCTTCGACACGCTCCTGGTCGACACCGCCGGTCGCCTCCAGATCGACACCGAGATGATGGAGGAGATGGTGCGGATCCGCACTGCTGTGCAGCCCGATGAGGTGCTGCTGGTGGTGGATTCGATGATCGGCCAGGAAGCGGCCGAACTCACCCGCGCCTTCCACGACCAGGTGGGTATCACCGGAGCGGTGCTCACCAAGCTTGATGGTGATTCCCGCGGTGGTGCCGCCCTTTCGATCCGCAAGGTGAGCGGTCAGCCGATCAAGTTCATCGGCACCGGAGAGAAGGTGGAGGCCCTGCAGCCGTTCCATCCCGAACGGATGGCCAGCCGCATCCTCGGCATGGGTGATGTGCTGACGCTGGTGGAGAAGGCCCAGAAGGAGGTCGAACTCGCCGACGTCGAAAAGATGCAGAAGAAGCTGCAGGAGGCGACGTTTGATTTCTCGGACTTCGTGAAGCAGATGCGCTTGATAAAGCGCATGGGCTCGCTTGGGGGTCTGATGAAAATGATCCCGGGCATGAACAAGATCGATGACGGCATGCTCAAGCAGGGGGAGCAGCAGCTCAAGCGCATCGAGGCGATGATCGGCTCGATGACCCAGCAGGAGCGGGAAAATCCCGATCTCCTGGCGAGTCAACCCTCAAGGCGTCGCCGGATTGCCAGCGGCAGCGGCCATCAGGCCGCAGATGTGGACAAGGTGCTGGCCGACTTCCAGAAAATGCGCGGCTTCATGCAGCAGATGAGCCAGGGCAACATGCCTGGCATGGGAGGCATGCCCGGGATGGGTGGAATGCCTGGAATGCCTGGCATGCCGGGCATGGGCGGAATGCCAGGAATGCCTGGAATGGGTGGCATGCCCGGAGGTGGAGGTCGTCCTGGTCGCGGTGGACCACCGAAGCGGCAGCGACCCGCCAAGAAGAAGAAGGGCTTCGGGGATCTGTGAGGGCGGAACGGTATGGTGGTTGTTTGGCGGGCCTTTGGGCGTCGCCGGATCACCTCTTTTCCTTCATTCCAGGGCCACGATGATCAAGCTCCGCCTGAAGCGGTTTGGCAAGAAGCGGGAAGCGAGCTTCCGCCTCGTGGCCTGCAACAGCACCTCACGTCGGGACGGTCGTCCCCTGCAGGAGCTGGGCTTCTACAACCCGCGGACGAAGGAAACCCGCCTCGACACCGAGGCCATCCGTGAGCGTTTGGGTCAGGGTGCCCAACCCACCGATGTGGTTCGCACGCTGCTCGAGCGCGGCGGTCTTCTGGAAAAGACCGTGCGTCCTGCAGAGACCGTGGGCAAAGCCAAGCAAGCGGCCAAGCGTGAAGCTGATGCCAAGCAAGCCGCCAAGGAGGCTGCCGAGGCTAAGGCTGCAGCTGCTGAGGAGAAGGCTGCAGAAGCTGAAGCCTCTGATTCCGCAGAATCCGAATCCACCGAGGGCTGATCATTCCGGTGTCTGACGACGGCGAACGCGGCCGTTTCGTTCTCGACCTGCCTGATCCCGATGCTGCACTGGCCCTCGCCGGTGAAGCGGAAACAACCCTGCATCGCCTGGAAGCTCTGACAGGAGCCTCCATGGTGTTGCGGGGTCTTCAACTGGTGATCACCGGGCGGCCAACGCAGATTGAGAGGGCTGCTGCGGTTGTGGAATTGGTGCGCCCGATCTGGCAGGACGGCCAGTCGGTGTCACCAGTGGACCTCCAGTCGGCGCTGGGAGCACTCAACACCGGCCGCGGCGATGACCATGCCGCCATGGGCGAGCAGGTGTTGGCGAAGAGCCAGAAGGGCAATCTGCTGCGCCCGCGCACCCTGCGCCAGAAGAAATACGTGGACGCCATGGAGCGCCACGACCTCACCTTTGCCCTCGGTCCTGCCGGCACCGGCAAAACCTTTCTCGCCACCGTTCTCGCGGTTCGGATGCTCACCGAACGCAAGGTGGAGCGTTTGATTCTCACCCGGCCGGCTGTTGAAGCCGGGGAGCGCCTTGGCTTCCTGCCGGGCGACCTGCAGCAGAAGGTGGACCCCTATCTGCGTCCGCTCTACGACGCTTTGCATTCCCTGCTCGGCGCGGAGAAAACCACTGTGCTGTTGGAGAAGGGCGTGATCGAGGTCGCTCCCCTGGCTTACATGCGAGGCCGCACCCTGAGCGATGCCTTTGTGATCCTGGATGAGGCGCAGAACACCACGCCGGCTCAGATGCGCATGGTGCTCACCCGCCTGGGGGAGCGTTCGCGAATGGTGGTGACCGGAGACATCACCCAGGTGGATCTTCCGTCCACCGTGCAGAGCGGTTTGGTGGAGGCGTCCGAGGTGTTGGAGGGTGTTGAAGGGGTTGCGGTCTGCCGCCTCACCGCTGCGGATGTGGTGCGCCACCCCCTCGTGCAGCGGGTGGTGGAGGCTTATGCCCGCCGGGACGAACGCAAAATGCCCAAAGTTCAGCGTCGATAGGGAGATCCACACCCCAATCCCTTGTCACCGCTGGCAGGATGTGATGAGTCTTTGGTGACCTGGTCGACATGCCAGCAAGCAGCAATTTCCAGGAGGCGATCCGCGAAGCGCAATCGAGCGCCCTCGTCGGCCCCAACGTCGTCAATAAAGCGCTGCCCTACGTCGGCGGCGGCATGGTGCTCACCTCAATCGGGGTGATTGGTGGTCTCTCGATGATGGCCACACCGCTGTTCATGCCCCTGTTCTGGGTGGCTGTGATCGGCAACCTGGTGCTGTTCTTTGTGGCGCAGAACGTCGCCTTGAAGGGCAACAACGCCACAGCCTTGCCGCTGCTGTCGGTCTACAGCCTGATCACCGGTTTCACCCTGAGTGGTCTCGTGGCTTTGGCGGGAGCCGTTGCGGGTGTGGGTGCAGTCGGCACCGCCGCACTGGCCACCGGAATCACCTTCGTGATTGCCTCGATCGTTGGCCGTCGCATGAGCGATTCCGTTGGCCAGGCGCTCTCCGGAGTGGTGGGTCTTGGATTGATCGGCCTGATCCTGGCGATGGTCGTCCAGTTCATCGGTGGCATCTTTGCCCCTGCCATGTTCCATGGCACCAGCTTTGAGCTGATGATCGCCGGATTCGGCACCGTTCTCTTCGTGGGCGCAGCCTTCGTCGACTTCTACACGATGCCCCGCTCCTACCGGGATGACCAATACCTGGCAGGTGCCCTGAGCATGTACCTCACCTACATCAACCTGTTCATCTTCATCCTGCGCCTGATCATCGTGCTCAACGGTGGCGGTCGTCGCGACTGACCGTTGCGGCTGATCGTCGCGACTGACGATGCCAACGCAATCGAATCAACCTTCGCCCCGGCCTGTCCGGGGCTTTTTTTGTGGCTCAGCCCTCAGCCACGGCATAGACGCTGTCTCCGATGGCTTGTTTCTGCTCGGCGTCGTACCCCCACTTCTCCAGGAAGGAGACGTCTTCACCGCGGTTGTCGAGGGCTGCGGCCAGCAGTTGCTCCAGGCGCTCTTTCACCTCCGCTGGTTCAAGCAGTCTGAGCAGTTCAATGCAACGGCTGCTGACCCGCTCCGAGCCGGCCTGCTGGGCCTCATCTCCCGTGCGCCGGTGATGCACGGCCATGGCGGTGCTCATGGCCAGATTGCGGACGCTCAGATCCACAACGCCAGCCCCGGCGCCCCGTAGTTGCCCCACGACGGCATCGGGCAAACGATCCATCAGCACGCTCTCGCCCGCCAGGCTCACCACGAAAAATCCCCGGGCACCATCGCGGCTGGCCACCATTTCACCGATGCGGTCGGCCAGCACCTCATCGCTGATCTCCTCGTTGTCCCACTGCTGCAGCCAGGCCGCTGTGATCTCCATGGCCTGCTGGAAGGTGGGCTGCTGATCCGCCATGGACCTTTTCAATTCCTGCCCTAAGGCTATGGGTCGATTCAACGGGCCGATCCAACGGGTCGATCCAATGGCGGCGCAGACTTAGAACATGCATGCAACTCCCCTGCCAGAGGATTACCGCTCTGGCTTCATCGCACTGATCGGTCGCCCGAACGTGGGCAAATCCACGCTGGTGAATCAGCTGGTGGGGGAGAAAGTGGCCATCACATCGCCCGTGGCCCAGACCACCCGCAACCGCCTGCGGGCCATCCTCACCACGGAGGTGGCCCAGATGGTTCTGGTGGATACGCCAGGCATCCACAAACCCCACCACTTGCTGGGGGAACGGCTGGTGAAGAGTGCCCGCAGCGCCATCGGTGAAGTGGACCTGGTGGTGTTGCTGTTGGAGGGCTGCGAGCGCCCGGGGCGCGGTGATGCCTTCATCGTGAATCTGCTGCAGCAGCAGTCCCTGCCGGTGCTGGTGGCCCTGAACAAGTGGGACAAGCTGGCGGAGGAGCACCGCTCTGAAGCGGAAGAGGCCTATGCAGCCCTGCTGCAGGAGACGAATTGGCCGGTGCACCGCTGCAGCGCCCTGTCAGGCGATGGCTGCGCGGAGCTCACAGCAGCGATGGCGGCGCAGTTGCCCTTGGGGCCACAGCTGTATCCGCCCGAGATGGTGAGTGATCAACCGGAGCGGGTGCTGCTGGGGGAACTCATTCGTGAGCAGGTGCTTCTGCACACGCGGGAGGAGGTGCCCCACAGCGTTGCCGTCATCATTGATCGCGTTGAGGAGTTGCCGGCCAAGGGCAAGGGTGCGGGTCGCACGGCCGTGTTAGCCACGGTTCTGGTGGAACGGAAGAGTCAGAAGGGGATCCTGATCGGCAAAGGCGGGGCGATGCTCAAGACGATCGGCCAGGGGGCGCGGCTGCAGATGCAGGTGCTGATTGATGGCCCGGTGTATCTGGAGCTGTTCGTCAAGGTGGTGCCTGATTGGCGCAGCAAACCGGCCCGCTTGGCGGAGCTGGGTTACACGGGGGATCAATAACGAGAAATGCCTGCCCTACGGCTGAGAGGATGGGCGCATGAGTGAACAAGCCTTTCCCCCGGAAGACCCTGGCTCTTTTCTGAGCCTCTGCGACGGGGAGTGGATGAGCCTTCGCAGTTGCTTTGAGCTGGCTGCCGGTGGTGATGACGAGTGGCACAGCAGTGAACGGGGTGAACTCACCGTTCGCTGCGTGAGCGAGCAGGGGGCTCTCGGCCAACTGCAGGTGCAGGCCCCTGGTGGAACCAGCAGCACCCTCACCTTCGCCGCTGATGGACAGCTGATCCTCGATGGAGATTCCCCAGGCAACTGGAGGTTCTGGCCTGACGGCAGCATGGAGTTGAACCTCAGCCGGGCTGACGGCGTGCAGGTTCAGGAGCGGATCTGGTTCACGCGGGCCAACCTGCGCCTGCGCAGCACCACGGCGGTGGATGCCCAGGGAACACCGGTGCAGGGCAGTTTCTGCACGGACATCCGCAGGGTGTCCAAACCCGCGGCCTGAGGCGGCATGGCCCCCTACCGCCTTGATGTGGTGAGCCTGGCGCCGCAGGCGTTTGCTCCTCTGCTGGAGCTGGGGGTGATCGGTCGTGCCTTCAACGCGGGCATTGCCGAGTTGCATCTGCATAACCCCAGGGACTTCGCCACGGATCGCCATCGCAAGGTGGACGACGAGCCTTACGGGGGCGGTGCCGGCATGGTGCTCAAGCCCGAGCCGGTGTTCGCCGCGATGGAGGCGATTCCCCGCAGTCCCCGCAGCCGGGTGCTGTTGATGTCACCGCAGGGGCGTCCCCTGCAGCAGGCGGATCTGCAGCGTTGGTCCATTGACCACGATCAACTGGTTTTCCTCTGCGGTCACTATGAGGGCTTCGACGAGCGGATTCGCGGCTTGGCCGATGAGGAGGTGTCGATGGGTGATTTCGTCCTCACCGGTGGTGAGCTGCCGGCGATGACGGTGATCAACGGTGTTGTACGCCTGCTGCCCGGCACGGTGGGGACCGCCGATTCCCTGGTGGAGGAAAGCCACAGTGCACTCCTCCTGGAACACCCGCATTACACCCGCCCCGCCGACTTCCGCGGCATGACCGTTCCGGATGTGCTGCGCAGTGGCGACCACGGTGCCATCGCCCGGTGGCGCCAGGAGCAGCGGGAGCAGCGCACCCGCGAGCGGCGGCCCGATCTGTTTGTCCGCTGGCAGACCGCGACAATGGATGACCCTTCAGATCCCGGCATGCAGCTGCGCATCGGCAACGGATACGACATCCATCGGCTGGTGCCCGGACGGGCCCTCATCCTCGGGGGTGTGACCCTGGACCATCCCGATGGTCTTGGCCTGGATGGCCACAGCGATGCCGATGTGCTGGTGCATGCGGTGATGGATGCTCTGCTCGGGGCCCTCGCCCTCGGTGACATCGGCAAGTATTTCCCCCCCACCGATCCCCAATGGAAAGGGGCCGACAGCTTGAAGCTGCTGGATCAGGTGGTCAAGCTGGTGAAGGAGCGAGGCTGGTCGGTGGTGAACATCGATGCGGTGGTGATCGCTGAGCGCCCCAAGCTCAAGCCGCACATCACCAAGATGAGCAGCCGGATGGCGTCTGCGATCGGCATCGCCCCCGATGCCGTGGGTGTGAAGGCCACCACCAATGAAGGCTTGGGTCCGGAGGGACGGGAAGAGGGCATCAGTTGCCAGGCTGTGGCCCTGCTGCAGCGGAGCTGAACCGTGCATCGCCTCAGGTCTGTTCTGCTTAGGGTCATTGCACCTTGTTTGGCGTTGGTTCTGTTGTTGGGCGGGCTTTCGGAGACAGAGTTGCGAGCAGAGTCCGACCCGACACGTGGTGACGTGGTGGCTGTGGTGGAGCACCTGCGGCTGCAGGTCCCCCGGGAGAGCCGTGAGCAGTGGATGGCGGCGGAACGCGGCAGCTGGGAGCCTTGGCTGAAGCAACAGCCGGGTTTTCTGGGCCGTGATCTGTTCTGGGATCCGGCCACCGAAGAGGGAACGCTGCTGATTCGTTGGAGCAGTCGTAAGGCATGGAAATCGATCTCCATGGCTGAGGTAGAGACGGTTCAGGAGCGCTTCGAGACCTTGGCCCGCGAGCAAACAGGACAGCGCCAGGGCAACCCATTCCCGCTGGTGTTTGAAGGGGAACTGTTGCCGCAGTGACCACCCCGGATGCTCGCCTCGATCTGCGGCGCCGTCAGCGCTTGGGCATGGTCGAGGCCGTGTGGGGGGAACACAAGACAGCCGATCAGATCATCGCCATCCTTGAAAGCTTTACCGCTGCAGGAGAACTGGGTTTGGTGACCCGGGTGGATCCCGAAAAGGCGGCACGGGTGTGTGAGGCGTTGCCAGCGGTGGAGCTGCATGCCGACGCTCGCTGCCTCACCCTGGGTGCATTGCCTCCTGTGCCTGCGTCACCTGCTGCGGTGGCGGTGCTCAGCGGAGGCAGCAGTGATCGCACGGTGGTGGCGGAGGTCAGCTTGGCCCTGCGTTGCCACGGCATCGGCGTGGATCTTGTGATGGATGTGGGGGTGGCTGGATTGCACCGCTTGTTGGATCAACTGCCACGTCTGGCCACGGCGCGGATCCTGATCGCCTGCGCGGGAATGGAGGGTGCGTTGCCGACGGTGCTGGCTGGTCTGGTGCCGCAACCGGTGATCGGCGTCCCGGTTTCGGTTGGCTATGGAATCAGTGCAGGGGGACGAACCGCTTTGGAAGGCATGCTCGCCAGCTGTGCCCCAGGCTTGACGGTGGTGAATATCGACAACGGCTACGGCGCAGCCATGGCTGCATTGCGGATGCTCAGGGGCTGTGCCCCGGACGCTTCAAGCTGAGGCTTCAAGCCGCAGCGGAAGGATCGATCTGGCCGAGACGCTGCAGCTCAGCGCTGTTGTGATCGCACTCCACCTGCTGAAGCGCATGCACAAGAGCTTCCAGATCAGCCCGCGCCAGCTCACCGTCCTGTTGCCATTGCATGGAGCGGGGGTCGGGAGCCAACGCTGTAGGTGCGCAATCTAATCAAGCCAGGCTAGGCCTGATCGCTGGGGAAAAATACTCAGAAAACCTGTAGATGAGTCATGAATGGCTCTGGCGTCTCAGAGGTGTTGGAGGTTGGGGTAAGCCGTCACCAGGTCGTTGGCGCTCAGCACATCTCCGCGGCCTTCCGGTTGCCAGATCACTTCCAGGGCCATGAGTTCACTGGAGGCTGTGGAACCAAGAATGCGAAGGGTCTGGCGCAGATCTTCTCCAGTGTCGGCTCCGGCGAGCTTGGCCGATGCCGTGGAGGCCACCAGCAAGGTCACAACGATGAATTCGTTGGTGGCATCCGCGTCTCCAGAGCTGTTGCTCGTGTCCGTGGTCCGCTGTCCGCCGACGTTGCTGGTGAGCTCAGCGTCCAGCTTGCTGCGCTCGTTCATCGAGAGGCGATTGAACGTCGATTCAGCTGAACTGAAGGGAACACTGCCGCTCTCGGCATTGGCGTAAACCCAGAGGTCCGGTTGGCGCAGCAGGGCCAGGGTTGTCTCCTGCAGCAGTCTTTGCAGACCGGCGGAACTGCTGGTGTCTGAAGAGGCGGCCAAGGATCGCAGATCCTCCTGCAGGGATTTGGCACTGGCCAGCAGGCCCACCTGCACCTGAATCATGTTCACGTTGCGCGGCATGGCCGGCGCTGCAGCAGCACCACCGATCGAGGGGGCATTGCCAACGCCTCGAAGGGCGTTCACCAGCACGCCTGCTACCGCCATCAGGATCAGCAGACCAAACAGTCCGCCCCCACCGAAGCCGAAGATGGGGATGAGGAAGGGGAAGCCCATCCCACCGCCGCGGTAACCACCCATGCGGTAGCCACCGCCGTAGCTGCCACCCCGGTAACTCCCACCGGATCGCGGCATCGAAGGAGCGCGGAAACTGCCCCCTCCCATGCGCCCACCGCGGGCGGCATCAGCTGGCTGTGCCTGGAACAGGCAGAGCCCCACAATCACCAGCGGCAACAGCAGTGATGCGAGCAGTCGTCGGGATCGTGTCAACAGTCGGGGAGTGGCCACAGCAGCGCCCACAGCATTGATCCGGCGACTCTAGGAACCACCACCAACGATGGTGACGATCTCAAGGGTGTCGTCATCCTTCACCACGATGCTGTCCCAGCGGCTGCGGGGTGCGATCACACCGTTGTGCTCGGCCACCACCAGCTGGGGGTTGTTGGCCAGCAAGGCAACAACCGCCGCCAGGCTGGCGGGATCCGGTGCTGGATCCAGCACGCGGGTTTCACCGTTGACCATCAGGGTGAGAGGCATGGCTCAGAACATGGCGTGGTCCAGCTGCTGGAGCAGTTGCCGCGAGGCCAGACCGCTGTCATCTGCGTGCATGATCGCGCCGATCACGGCCGCGCGCTGGCCACCTGCCGTGAGCAGTGCCGGCAGGTTGGCCGAGGTGATTCCACCGATGGCGAAGACGGGGCGTTGGCTGATCGCAGTGGCCTGCGCCAGGAGCTCCACACCAACAGGCTTCCGCTCGGGTTTGACGGCCGTGCAATGGATCGGGCCAAATCCGAGATAGTCGATTGGCTCCTGCTGAGCCTGATGAACCTGATCGATGCTGTGGGTGCTGCGGCCCAGCAGACGATCAACGCCCAACAGATCGCGGGCCACCTCGCTGGGCATGTCGTCCTGGCCCAGGTGCACCCCATCCGCATCCACCGCCAGGGCCAGGTCCACACGGTCATTGATGAACAACAGCGCCCCGAAGCGGTTGCAGAGCTGCCTGAGCTGCTGAGCTTCCCGCAGGCGTTCGCGGTCGTTCCCCGCTTTGCAGCGGTACTGCACCATCCCCACGCCGTTCCGCAGGGCGGCCTCCACCCGATCGGTCAGGTCATCGCCGGGGGTCGTGATCAGGCAGAGACGAGCGTCCTTGAGTTTGTTGCGTCGCCGTGCTCCCAGGGTGGCGTTGAGGCAGGTCACCTCCAGGTCGTAAAGCCCGTAGCGGATCGCTGCCGCTTCAGCGGCCAGCGCAGGATCAATGGTGCGGCCGTACTCCTCCAGCACTCGCAAAGCCTCCTGCACCCGGGCGCAGTTGGCCGCCACCACGTGGTCGGGGCTGTGGCGATCGAGTTGGGCCGGATGCTCCAGTCCGGCGCCGGTGTCGGTGCTGGTGGAGCGGGCCTGCTTGTAGCTGTCGTGATGGAGTCGACCCAGGCGTTGACGCCAGTCCTTGAGGCGCACCACCAGATCCTGTTGCTCCAGCCCGAAGCGGCACCAGTCCTCAACCACCCTCAGGCCTTCCCGGGCACGGTCGAGGTTGGCGTCGATCAGGCGTGCCACCCGTGGATCAAGGGTTGCATCGCTTGGGGTTGGATTCATGGCACCCTGTGGGCAACGGTTTCGGCGTCGGTCATGGAGAACGGTGGTTCTGAGAGCACCATGCACGTTCTGGTCTGGGGAATCGTCCTTCTCGGCGGCATCGGCGTGTTCATCGTCTGGGGGCTGGTGAATGCCTATCCGACCGTGGCCTGAGAACCGGTCTGAAGGATCGCGCGGGCCTGGGCTGCGTCGCGGCCGATCTGGCTGCTGAGCTCCTCGAGGCCGCTGAATTTGGTCTGGCCGCGTAAGCGCTGCACCGGCTCGACGCCCAGCTGCCGGTCTTCCAGTTCCAGGCTCTGATCCAGAAGGTGCACCTCCACGGCTGAAGGGGACGTGGGATCGATCGTGGGTTGGGGCCCGAGGTTCATCACGGCTGGCAGCCGATCGCCATCCCCATCCAGCTGGGCCCAGGCGGCGTAGACGCCAAGCCCTGGCAAGGCCTTACGGCCATCTACCTGGAGATTGGCGGTGGGCCAGCCCAGTTCACGTCCCAGGCCTCGGCCCCGCACCACCCGTCCCTGAAAGCGGTAGGCCCGGCCCAGCAAGGCTTTGGCGGTGGTGAGGTCGGCCTGGTCGAGGGCCGCGCGGATGCGGCTGCTGCTCATCCGGCCCTCTTGGTCTTCAACGATCGGCACCACCTTCACCTCAACGCCGCTGCGAGCCGCCAGCCGTTCCAGCATTTCGGCGTCACCGCGCCGCTGATGACCGAAGCGGAAGTTGGTGCCCACGGCAATGCGCCGGGCCTGAAGTGTGTTCAGCAGCACGCTGGTGACGAAGTCCTCCGCACTCAGTTGAGCCAGCTCGCGGGTGAAGGGCACCAGCACGAGCTGCTGGATCCCCAAGGGTTCGAGCAGAGCGAGTTTTTCGCTGGGTAGATCCAGCCTCAGGCGTGCCTCCCCGAATAGCACCTCACGGGGATGCGGCCAGAAGCTCACCACTGAGGCAACGGCATCGTCCGGGCTGTCCTGGATGGCCTCGGCGATCACGCGGCGATGGCCGGCATGCAGGCCATCGAAACTCCCCAGCGCCAGGGCAGTGGGCCGACGGGCTTCCTCTGGAGAGCAGAGCGGAATCAAAGAGGTGCAGAAGGGGCGCTTTGGTGGCAAGTTTGAACGACCGAGCACCAGGGCATGCCAGACCGCCTCGATTTCCAGAAGTTGTCGTTCGGCGTGCGTCGGATGGGATGGATCCGGTTCTGGATCCAGGTGGTCCTTGGCATCGTTGTGGTGGGCGTTCTGCTGTTCAACAACATCGGCGGCAGCCTGGCCCGCAATTCCGAACGTGCCGTGGGTCTGGGGCCTGGCCTTTCGCTCACATCCCTGGCCTTCCTCGTGCTGCTGTTCAGCCTCTGGCAGGGCTGGCTGATCGTTCGGACCGGTCGGGCCATCGACAGCGCGGCTCGTCCCAGTCGGGGCGAGGTGGCGCGGCTGATCAAACGGGGGCTGTTGGCGGATCTTCTGGGTCTCACCTTCGCCACCATCGGCTATCAGGCCCTCGCTGGCAGCCTGTTCGTGCAGGCCTCAATGCAGACACCCGGAATTGCCATCGGCGGCCGCGGCATGGCCGACAACCTGGCGATCACCTCCCTGGAAATGCTGTCTGTGCTCAGCAACACCCAGGTGCTGTTCGCCCACCTGATCGGGGTGTTGTTCTCCCTTTGGTTGCTGCAGCGGGTTTACCGCACCAGTTGATCCTTGAGCTTGAGCTGCGGCAGTCCGCTGAGGGGGCCCCGCCAGAACAGGTCGGGCTGGATCGGTGTGAGTGAGGGGGAATTGGCGTGGATCTGAGCCACATCACTAGGCCAATCCCTTGGGCCTTCTCCGGCTGATTCCAGATCCTGCACGGCTTCTCCGGCCAGCCAGTAGTAGGCGCGGCCACGGGGGTCTTGCCGACGGCTGAATTGCTCGTCGTAGCGCCGGATCGAGAGACGGGTCCAGCGCAGTGCTCCCATCTCCTCCCGGGCACAGGGGGGGATGTTGAGGTTGAGCAGCAGGTTGTCGGGCCACTGGTCGGCGATGGCCTGTTCACTCACCTCAAGGGCAAGGTCGGCGGCCGCCTGAAACTGACGCCACTGGAAGCAGGCGCTGCTCACCGCCAGGGAACGAATGCCCTCAAGGGTGCCTTCCATCGCTGCGGCAACGGTGCCGGAGCAGAACACATCTGTTCCCAGGTTGGGGCCGTGATTGATGCCGGAGAGCACCAGGTCTGGCTTCTCCTTCACCAGTTCGAACAAGGCCAGCTTCATGCAGTCGGCGGGGGTGCCACTGCAGGCCCAGGCGGTGACCCCTGGGGCGAACAGTTCATCGGCCCGCTCGGCGCGGATGGGGGTCTGCAGGGTGAGGCCATGGCCTGTGGCCGACCGTTCCTGATCCGGGCAGACCACCGTCACCTCATGGCCGCGGGCTGCCGCTGCGGCGGCCAGGGTTCGGATGCCGTCGGCGAAGACCCCATCGTCATTGCTGATCAGGATCCGCAGCGGGGCCATGGGGTCATACGCACTGAGATGAACCTAAGCGGCACGGCTGCTTACAGTCAGCAGCTGTCTGTTCCATCCCTGTGAGCGCACCGGTCACCCTGCAGCAGCTCACCGATCAACTCGATGCCCTCGAGCAGCAGGCCGCGGCGGAGATCGCCGAGGCGGCCGATGCCGCTGCGCTGGAGCAACTGAGGGTCGGGCTGCTGGGCAAGAAGGGCCGCATCTCCGGTGTGCTCGGGGCGATGGGCAAGTTGCCCGGTGAGGAGCGTCCCCTGGTGGGTCAGCGCGCCAACGTGCTGAAAACGCAGGTGCAGTCGCTGTTGGGAGAGCGGCTCCAGGCCGTGAAGCAGGCGGCCATGGCGGAGCGCATCGCCAGGGAAAGCCTCGATGTCACCGCCCCGGCTTCCGGGGTGCCGATGGGGCATCGCCATCCCCTGATCACCACCACTGAAGAGATCGTCGATCTGTTCCTGGGCCTCGGCTACAGCGTGGCAGAGGGGCCTGAGGTGGAACGGGACCACTACAACTTCACTGCGCTGAACATCCCCGAGGACCATCCAGCCCGGGACATGCAGGACACCTTTTATCTAGGTGGTGATCTGCTGATGCGGACCCACACCTCCCCGGTGCAGATCCGTCACCTCGAAGAGAACCCGCCGCCGGTGCGGATCGTGGCTCCCGGACGGGTGTATCGCCGTGATGCCGTTGATGCCACCCACTCGCCGGTGTTCCACCAGGTGGAGGTGCTGGCTATTGATGAAGGGCTCGATTTCAGCCACCTGCGCGGCACGGTGATGGCCTTCCTCAAGGCCTTCTTCGGTGACCTGCCAGTGCGTTTCCGGGCCAGTTATTTCCCCTTCACCGAGCCCTCCGCCGAGGTGGATGTGCAGTGGCGCGGCCGCTGGCTGGAGGTGATGGGCTGCGGCATGGTGGATCCCGCCGTGCTGGAAGGGCTGGGCCTCGATCCGGAGCGCTACAGCGGTTTTGCCGCGGGCCTTGGGGTGGAGCGCTTCTGCATGGTGCGCCATGGCATTGACGACATCCGCCGGCTGTACACCAGCGATCTGCGCTTCCTCGAGCAGTTCTGATCGGGAACCTTCGTTACTGAGCGGCGTTCTGTTCTTGCGCGTCCCATAGGCTGAGGCTGACCTCTACCCGTCGTGGATCAGTGCCCCGGATCGGACTGATCGTCAATGACGGCAAGCCGCTGGCGGTGCAGACGGCGGACACGATTCAGCAGCGCCTGGAGGCTGCCGGCCATGCCGTGGAGCGGGCCAGCAGTTCCGGGGGCATGGTGGGCTTTGCCAACCCCGATCAGCACCTGCGCCTGCGCGGCTACAGCGCCTGTGTGCCCAAGGGCTTCGATCAATCGATGGTGTTGGCCATCGTGCTGGGGGGTGACGGCACGGTGCTTTCCGCTGCGCGGCAGACCGCCCCAGTGGGGATTCCGATTCTCACGATCAACACCGGCCACCTGGGATTTCTGGCCGAGGCCTATCTCGATGATCTGGACCGGGCCCTCGATGTGGTGCTCACCCAGCAATGGACGATCGAGGAACGCAGCAACCTCGTGGTGAGCGTGATGCGGGGTGATCAGCGCCGCTGGGAGGCGCTGTCTCTCAACGAGATGGCCCTGCACCGTGAGCCGCTCACGAGCATGTGCCACTTCGAGATCGCCATCGGCCGCCACGCCCCGGTGGATATTGCCGCTGATGGTGTGATCCTCTCCACGCCGACGGGTTCGACGGCCTACGCCCTCAGCTCCGGTGGGCCGGTGATCACGCCGGATTGTCCGGTGCTGCAACTCACCCCGATCGCGCCCCATTCCCTGGCCTCCCGCGCCCTGGTGTTCAGCGACTGTGAACCCGTCACGATTTTTCCAGTCACGCCGGAGCGGCTGATGATGGTGGTGGACGGAAGTGCCGGTTGCTACGTCTGGCCGGAAGATCGGGTGCTGATCCGCCGCAGCGATCACCCGGTGCGCTTTGTGCGTCTCGCCGACCATGAGTTCTTCCAGGTGCTGCGCAACAAATTGGGTTGGGGCCTGCCCCACATCGCCAAGCCCGAGCGAGAATGAACGCTGATCCCCTGTTGCTGTTGGCAGGCCCTTCGGCGGTGTCGCTGGCGCCCCGTCTGGCTGCATCGGGCTACGCCACCCTCGACTTGCTCAGTGCCGGGCCCTCGGCCCATGCCCCTGAACCGGGTGAATCTCCAGTGGCCGCTGTGCTGGCGGCCGATCAGGCCGCATTGATTCAAGACCTGCGCAGCCGTTTCGGGGCCATGCCGATCTTGTTGGATCTGGAACGCGACAGCGTTGAGGCTCGCGCCGCCTGCCTGGGAAGTGGTGCCGATGATTTCTGGCTCTCGGAGATCGGGCCCAGCGATCTGTTGTTGCGTCTGCGCCTGCACCGCACGATTCAACAGCGCTCGGGGCAGCGACCGGCGCTGCTTGAGCTGGACGATCTCAGTGTCGATCCCGCCAACCGAACGGTGCGGCGGGGAGACCGTGTGGTGGCGTTGACGGCCCGGGAATTCATGCTGTTGCAGGTGCTCTTGCGGCGGCGCGGCCAGGTGTTGAGCCGCGAGCTGCTGCTTCAGGAGGTGTGGCAGGGGGAGCGTTCCAGCAGCAATGTTGTGGAGGTGTACGTGCGCTATCTCCGCCAGAAGCTGGAGGCCGGTGGAGAACGCCGTTTGCTGCACACCGTGCGCGGCCGGGGCTATTGCCTCGGGCAGGTGTTGCCGGAGGCTTGAGCGGCCATGGATGCTCTGCCCCCTGAGTCACCGCCGCAATGGCTGCCGGTTGAGGCCCGCTGGTGCGTGGCCCAGCAGCGTTGCATTGATCTCGAGGTGGCCCGCAGTCCGGAGCAGCAGCGGCTGGGCTTGATGCAGAGGCCGGCTCTGCCGCCCTTGCGCGGGATGTGGTTTCCCTTTGCTACCCCCCAGCCGCAGCGCTTCTGGATGTTCAACACCCTTGCGCCACTGGACATGATTTTTGTGCGCGATGGGCGGGTGCTCGATCTGGTGCCTGCCGTTCCCACCTGTGCTGCCCTGCCCTGCCGCTCCTACGCCGCCGATGCCGATGGAAATGGACGGGCTGATTTCGTTGGCGCGGTGATTGAGATCGGTGCCGGTGAGGCGCAGCGGCTGGGAATTGGCATCGGCGATCCGGTTCGGATCACCCCGCTCAAGTCTTCCCCGTGAAGCCGGCTTGAGCCGGCTTCCTTCCCGTCACGATCAAGGTGGGGTTCATCGGAGCCAGGCGGGTGCCATCCCCCAGCGGTTGTCCCCGCCAGGCCTGCAGTTGCTGCACGCGCACGGCCAATCCAGCGTTCTCGAGCAGTGGCCGAACGCTCGCCAAGGCCTCGATGCTCGCCAGGGGGATCACCACAACACCGCCACACCGCAGCCGCGTCAGCACCTCCTGCAGCAGGCGCTCCCGTTGGGCGCCCCCGCCTCCGAGCAGAACCCGGTCGGGCTGGCTGAGTTGGCTCGGGAGCTCGCCGTTCAGCACCGTGTTGGCGTCGGCCTCCAGCACCGCCGCAGGGCTGACGCCGAGCCGTTGTGCATTGCGTTGAATCAGTTGCGCGCCACCGGCGCGGCGTTCCACCGCCAGCAGTTGCAGCCCTGGGCGCAAGCGCAGCGCTTCCAGACCGACGCTGCCGGTGCCGGCCCCCAGATCCCAGAGCACGCCCTGTGGCGGTAAGGCGAGTTCGGCCAGCAGTTGGATGCGCACCTCCCGCTTGGTCATCAATCCGGGGTGATCGCTGTGCTGCAGGTAGAGCCCGTCATCGAGCCCGAACAACGGCAGCTGATGCGGATCCGGTGCGGCGGGTTCGCGGGCGATCAGCAGTGCAATCAGCAGCGGCTGCAGATCTGTTGGTAACGAGGCGTGTGGGGCGATCAGCTGCACCCGTTCATCGGGGTGGCCGAGGTTTTCGCAGAGCCACAGGTCCGTGCTGGCCTCCAGCCCGCTGCTGCGCAACATCTGTTGCACGGTGCTGGCGCCCCCCTGGTTCGGGTCCGTCAGCACCGCCAGGGCCGCCGGTCGCTTCTGCAAGGTGCTGGCCAGGATTTCGGGGTCCCGCCCGTGCAGGCTCACCCAGTCGGCGTCCTGCCAGGGGCGTCCAATGCGGGCGAAGGCCAGCTGCAGCGATGTGGGGGCGGGATGAAACCGCAGCCGCTCTGCCCCGATGCGGTCGCAAAGGATGCGCCCAAGGCCGAACCAGAGCGGATCGCCGCTGGCCAGCACCACCACAGCTTGATCAGCAGCTCTTGATTGCAGGCTGTCCACCAGAGCCCGCGGGTCATCGCTGCTGATCAGCTCCGGCAAGGCTTCCCCCAGCCAGTCCTGCAGAGCAGCCTGCAACCGCTGCGGTGCTGCAATCACGGCGGCTGCTCGCAGCAGCGTCTGCTGTGGAGCGGGCAACGAGGCGGGCGCCCCGGCGTCGGTGCCGATCACATCGATCATCCCGTCATTCTGGTGTCAGGGTTTGCGGGGCCATGGCCGCTGGCGCAGGCCCTGCTGCAGGCTCGGATTGCCCAGGCCTGCAGTTACACCGCTGATCCGGTGACGCTGCCCTTGGCGGCGGAACAGCGCCTGAACGACCTGATGGAGGAGGCATGACCCCAGCCCACGATCGTCGCCAACGCTTGCACGAGCTTGTGATTGCCTTGATTGCTCAGCAGGACGATGTGCCCCTGCTCGATCCCGATCAGCCCGACCTGGAGGGGACGGCCCCCGGCCGTTGGCTGGATCAGAACCGCCGCAGCCTGCATCGCTATCAAGCCTTGGTCCGCACGGCGGTCACCTTGGATGCCCTGCTGGATGCCGAAGACAATCCCTCACCACTGTCTGCAGGCTGATGTCTGCAGGCTGATCGCAACGGCTGGCTGATCGCGTCAAACCTGGCAATCTGGGGCGACTCTCGGCCCCTGCATGGCTTCGTTCGGTTGGTCCGCCCTGAACTCCCTGCTGGGTCGCGGCAAGCACGCCAAGGGCTGGCAGCCACCGGAGGCCTCCTGGAGCCGACCCTTCGGCCTGGGCTGGGATAAGCCCTACACGGTTCGCTATGACAGCAACCTCGACGATGGCCCCAACCACGGCATGCCGCTGGGGGGCTTTGGAGCTGGCTGCTTCGGGCGGGCGCCCGACGGCAACATCAACCTCTGGCACCTCGATGGCGGCGAGCACTGGTTTGGGGTGCTGCCCGATTGTCAGTTCGCTCTGTTTGAAGGGAATGGCCGCGGCAAGCGCGCCCACGCCCTGGCGGTTCAGCCGGATCAGGATGCCTCGCGGCCGGCGGCTGGCCAGCCGCTAAAGGCCTGGGAGTGGTACCCGGCCAGCACGTCGGATCGCAGCACCGGCACCTATTCCGCCCGTTATCCCCTCAGCTGGACCAGCTATGAGGGCGTGTATGACGCCGAGGTGCGTTGTGAGGCCTTCAGCCCCATCCTGCCGGGTGATTACCAGCGCACCAGCTACCCGGTGGCGGTGTTCGTCTGGACGCTGCGCAATCCCACGGATCAGCCTCTGGATTTGTCGTTGCTGCTGAGTTGGCGCAACACCACCGGCTGGTTCACCAACACCGATTCCTCGGCTGAGGTTCACTTCCGCGATGACGGCAGCCCGGAGCACAACTACGCCCCGGCCATCGGCAGCACCACCGGCCAGCGCAACCGTTGCATTGACGATGGCTCCCTCAAGGGAGTGGTGCTGGAGGGAAACGTCTCTAATCCCGTTGCCGAAGGAGAGGGCCAGTGGTGCATTGCCACAGCCGAGCAGCCCGGTGTGACGATCCAGCGCTGCAGTCGCTGGAATCCCAGCGGTGATGGACGTGAGCTGTGGGACAGCTTCAGTGCTGATGGTTCCATCCCTGAAAGCAACAACGACCGACGCAGTGGTTCCGGCGATCCCCTCAGTGCGGCGCTGGCGGTGCAGTGTCAGCTGGCCCCCGGGCAGAGCATTGAGATTCCGCTGGTGATCAGCTGGGATCTGCCTGTGACGGCTTTTGCCACCGGCAGCCAGGCGCTGCGCCGCTACACCGATTTCTTCGCTGCGGATGCCAACCAGGCGGTTGCCATTGCCGCTGAAGCGCTGCGTGACTGGCGCAGCTGGCGCCAGCAGATCGAGGACTGGCAGCAGCCGGTGCTGCAACGCCAGGACCTGCCGGAACCGCTGCGGATGGCTCTGTTCAATGAGCTTTACGACCTCTGCAGTGGCGGCACTCTCTGGAGTGCGGCATCACCGGAGGATCCCTACGGTCGTTTCGGCGTTCTCGAGTGCCTCGACTACGCCTGGTACGAAAGTCTTGACGTTCGTCTCTACGGATCCCTGGCCCTGCTGCAGCTCTGGCCGGAACTTGACAAGGCCGTGCTGCGCAGCTTTGCCCGGGCGATTCCGGCCGCAGATGCCACCCAGCGCCCGATCGGTTGGTACTTCACCCAGGGCAAGGGCCGGGTGGAGGCTGACCGCAAGGTGAAAGGAGCCACCCCCCACGACTTGGGGGCTCCCAACGAGATCCCCTGGGATGCGACCAACTACACCGCTTATCAGGACTGCAACCTCTGGAAAGACCTCGGCAGTGATTTTGTGCTGCAGGTGTGGCGCACCTTCAAGCTCGCCCCCAGTGGTGAAGACATCCGCTTCCTCGCCGATTGCTGGCCCGCGGCCGTGGAGGCGCTGCGCTACCTCAAAACGTTCGACGTGAACAACGACGGCCTGCCCGACAACGGCGGTGCTCCGGATCAGACCTTCGACGACTGGCCCCTCAAAGGGGTGAGTGCCTACTGCGGTGCCCTCTGGATTGCTGCGCTTGAGGCAGCCCTGGCCATTGCCCAGACGCTGCAACTCAGCACCGGGCTGGATACCTCCGCTGAGCAACGTGAATTCAGCGGTTGGCTGGAGCAATCCCGGGGCAATTTCGACAAGCTGCTCTGGAACGGCGAGTACTACGACATTGATGCCGAGAGCGGCACGCCGGTGGTGATGGCCGATCAACTCTGCGGCGATTTCTACGCACGGCTCCTGGGCCTGCCGCCGGTGGTGAGTGACAACAACAGCCGCAGCACCTTGAAGGCCGTGAAGGAGGCCTGCTTTGAGGCTTTCGATAGCGGTTCCCTCGGTGTGGCCAATGGTCTGCGCCGCGATGGCACGCCTTTGGATCCCAATGGCACCCACCCCCTCGAGGTGTGGACGGGGATCAACTTTGGGATCGCCAGCTACTACCGCCTGATGGGAGACAAGCAGACGGCGCAAGCGATCTGCTCAGCGGTTGTTGAGCAGGTGTATTCCGGTGGTCTGCAGTTCCGCACCCCTGAGGCGATCACCGCAGTGAACACCTACCGGGCCTGCCACTACCTCAGGGCCATGGCCATCTGGGGGCTCTGGGCCACGGAGACCGATTGGACGCTCATCCCCGGAGCTGATACCCGTTGAAGCGTGGCGCTGGGGGATTCACTGAATTGGTTGCGGAAATCCCTGGCGAAGTGATTGCGGCTTTGGAAGCCGTAATGGCAGGCAATCTCATGCACGGTGTTGCCGCCGATGGTCTGCTGTACCTCTGGGGAGCTGAGGGGCATCACCCCCAGGTCGTCGGTTGCCCTGAAGAAGCAGGTCTTGATTGGTCTGGATGGATAAAACCGGCAGCTGCCGTGAACCACCCAGCTGCAAGCTCCCTTTGTGCCGGCCCCGGCTCAATTGGGCGACATCCATCTCGAAGCCCACCGCCTGCAGGCTCTTGCTGAGGCCCGGAGCAGAGTGGAATGCAACCTCCAGGGGTTGATTGTTGGCGTGAATCGCCTTCTGTGCAGGTTTGTTGTGAGAATTCACTCACTCACCTCCTGCCCATGCGCCGTTTGCTCTGCTGTTTGTTGGCTGCTCTGGGGCTGCTGCTGCTCACGCCAGGTCTGGCATGGGCCCAGGTTCATCAGCACGAAAACGAGGATGGCGTCGCCATGGTCCGTTCGCTGGAGAGCCTCAGGGACCTCGATTACGACAGCTGGCAGGCGGTGGCCTACCGCGAAGGCCCTCCGGGCCAGCCGGTGGTGCTGCGCGTGGTGGGCTATCCCGGGAAACTGCGGCTCGATCATCCGGTGAGCCTCCAGGTGTTGGCGGGTCGCCGCGAATGGCAGCTGGACGACATCACCCTGGCCAACCCGGTGCTGGCCACCGATGGCCGCGACGCAGCGGCTGAATTTGCCCTCGATCCTCTGCTGGACGATCTCAGCAATAACCGACCGCTACGTCTGGCGTTGCCGGGTGTCTTCACCGAATTGCCGATCCCTCCCTACGTCGTTGGTGAATGGCGCTCCCTGCAGGAGCTGCCCCTCAGCTGATGTGGGAGCTCTGGATGCGGCGTGCCCTGGCCCTGGCCGCCCTTGCCGAAGGCCATACCAGCCCCAACCCCCTCGTGGGGGCCCTGGTTCTTGATCGCGAAGGGCGCCTTGCGGGTGAAGGCTTTCATGCCCGGGCCGGAGATGCCCATGCCGAGGTGGGAGCCTTGCGGCAGGCCGGGGATGCGGCCCGGGGCGGAACCCTTGTGGTCACCCTTGAACCCTGCTGCCACCACGGCCGCACGCCCCCCTGCAGTGAGGCGGTGCTGCGCGCGGGAATTCGCCGCGTTGTGATCGCCCTGGAGGATCCCGATCCCCGGGTGGATGGGGGCGGCGTCCGTCAGCTGAGGCAGGCGGGGCTTGAGGTGATCAGTGGTGTGCTGCGCGAGGAGGCCCGCCAGCAGAACCGGGCCTTTCTGCACCGCGTTCGCACCGGCCGCCCGTTCGGGGTTCTGAAGTGGGCCATGAGCCTGGATGGCCGCACTGCTTTGCCCAATGGCGCCAGCCAATGGATCAGCGGCCCACCCGCCCGCGATTGGGTGCATCAACTGCGCAGCGGCATGGATGCCGTGGTGGTTGGGGGTGGCACGGTGCGCGGCGATGATCCGCTGCTCACCAGCAGGGGCCGGCGTTCGCCGGAACCGCTGCGGGTGGTGCTGAGCCGCAGTTTGGATCTGCCGGATCAGGCCCAGCTCTGGGATACCGCGGTGGCGCCGACCCTCGTGGCCCATGGCCCCGATGCCGACCTCCGGCGTTTGCCATCCGGGCCTGAGACACTGGGGCTCTCGGCCTGTGAACCGCAGCAGTTGATGGAGGCCCTGGCGGAACGCGGTTGCAACCAGGTGCTTTGGGAGTGCGGCCCTGAGCTGGCGGCCGCGGCGATCCAGCAGGGCTGCGTGCAGGAGATTGCAGCGGTGGTGGCTCCGAAGTTGATGGGGGGCATGGCGGCCCGCACTCCCCTTGGAGATCTGAACTTCAGCGCCATGGATCAGGTGCTGCAGGGGCAGTGGCATCAGAGCGAGCCCATGGGCAACGACTGGTTGCTGCGTTGGCGCAGCGGCAGCTGAGCTCAGCGCTCCCGGCTTTGCCGATCGAGGCTGCTGGCGAAGCGGCCGATCAGCACCCCCATCACGGCAGCGAGGTAGAGCGGTCCGGCAACGCTGGTGGCCACACTCACCATCCGTGACAGGGGGAGCATCGGGCTGATGTCCCCAAAACCGACGGTGGTGAGGCAAACGAAGGTGTAGTAGTTGATTGCCGAAAAAAGGCGGGCGCTGGCCAGGACGCTCGAATCGCCGACGTTGGCCATCTCCAGGGGTTGAAAGCTGCCCGGCTGGATGGTTTCCAGAGCACTCATCACCAGGCCGGCGGCGAGTCCGATGTGCAGGTACCCGGCCGTGGCACCCATCAGCAGCGCTTCGGTGACGCGCTTGGTGCTGGCGAAGCGTGTCACCAGGCGGATCACGCTCCAGCCCACCAGCACGCTCCAACTCAGGGCCAGCGGCATGCCGCTGTAGATCAGCTCCAGGGGCGTAAGCAGCCAGAGCCACTGGTCACCACGGCCATCAGCCCAAGACCCCGATACAGCGCATCACTCCAGTTCGGAGCGTTGCTGCTCCCCACCATCACCTGGGTGAGCAGCAAGGCAATCAGGCTGTAGCCGATGTAGGTCGCCCACACCAAGCGGGGAAAGGCGAAGCCCACGGTGGCAATCACAGTGCAGAGCAGCAGCAGCTTCCGCTGGGTGTCATCCCGCCGCAGGAGCCGCTGAACCAATCCCACCAGCACCTTGGCCACTGTCGCTACCCCCAGGTTCGGCAGTGAGCTGCGGCTGTCAAGCCTTGCTCAATCGAGCAAGGAGAGCTGCTGGTGCTTGTTGGCGGGGGCCGCTGGCTTGAGTGCTCTGCAGTCCCATGGCTCCGCTGGCGCTGGCGTGAGCATCGGCTCGAGGGCGCGTCGGTGAGCTCCATCACCCGGTTCCAGCCAGATGCTCTCTAATCCCTCGGGAATGATCACCGGCATCCGATCGTGCAATGGGGCTACCAGGCTGTTGGGCTGCGTCGTGATCACGCAGCAGGTCTCCACTTCACTGCCATCGGGGCCGATCCAGCGGTCCCAGACACCGGCCAGCCAGAACAGCTGCCGGTCTTTGCGCTGGATCAGATGACCCTTTTCAAAAAAGCCGCTGCTGGGCAGAAGGCAGCGGTGATGACGCCATGGCCCGCGAAAGGAGGCTTTCTCCGCGATGGTTTCGGCGCGGGCATTGATCGGTCGCGGCGCCTGCAGCGGGTCCTTGACCCAGCCCGGCAGGAGGCCCCAGAGCATGTGGGACAGACGGTCTTCACCGTGCTCACGCCGCACAGCCAGCACCGGCTCATGGGGGCGGATCAGCTCGCGGGGGGCGTAATGCTCCAGCCAGGCGCTGTCCTCCGGCCGCAACCAGCTGCGCAGCAGCTGCTGCAATTCCGCGCGAGGCGTGTCGAGGCAGTAGCGACCACACATGGGCAGAAGCTAGGCGCCGTTCGGTTCTCACACCCGTTGATTGCCAGAGATCCCTCGTAGCGTGTCGGAACTCTCAGGCCATCCATGCCGATCCGCCAGGACGACAACCAGCCGAACCGTCGCTTCGGGATCATCAACCTGGTGCTGATTGGCTTCGGGGTGTTGCTGCTGGCCAGCAGCTTCCTCCCCAGCAATGGCATGCAGCAGGTGCCGCGGGTGCCCTACTCCCTGTTCATCGACCAGGTGAATGACGGTGCGGTGAAGCGGGCCTTCATCACGCAAGACCAGATTCGCTACGAGCTGAGCGATCCCGAGGAGGGAACGCCTCCCGTGCTGGCCACCACGCCGATCTTCGACATGGATCTGCCCCAACGCCTCGAAACCAAGGGCGTTGAATTCGCGGCAGCTCCCCCAAAGAAGCCGAACATCTTCACCACCATCCTCAGCTGGGTGGTGCCGCCCCTGATCTTCATCCTGGTGCTGCAGTTCTTTGCTCGCCGCTCGATGGGCGGTGGTGCTCAGGGGGCGTTGAGCTTCACCAAGAGCAAGGCCAAGGTGTACGTGCCCGATGAGGAGTCGCGGATCACCTTCGCCGACGTGGCGGGCGTGGATGAGGCGAAGCAGGAACTCACCGAGATCGTCGACTTCCTCAAGCGCCCTGAGCGCTATGCCGAGATCGGTGCGCGCATTCCTAAAGGTGTGCTGCTGGTCGGACCTCCCGGCACCGGTAAGACCCTGCTGTCCAAGGCCGTGGCCGGCGAAGCCGAGGTGCCCTTTTTCATCATTTCCGGCTCGGAGTTCGTGGAACTCTTCGTTGGTGCTGGTGCCGCCCGGGTCCGCGACCTGTTTGAAGAAGCCAAGAAAAAAGCGCCCTGCATCATTTTCATCGACGAACTGGACGCCATCGGCAAGAGCCGTTCGGGTTCGATGGGTGTCGTCGGCGGCAACGACGAACGGGAGCAGACCCTCAACCAGCTGCTCACCGAGATGGATGGCTTCACCGCCCAGGACAAGCCGGTGATCGTTCTGGCGGCCACCAACCAGCCCGAGGTGCTCGATGCAGCCCTGCTGCGTCCCGGCCGTTTCGACCGGCAAGTGCTGGTGGACCGTCCGGACCTCTCCGGCCGCAAGACCATCCTCGAGATCTACGCCAAGAAGGTGAAGCTGGCTGCAGGTGTTGACCTCGACAGCGTGGCTCAGGCCACCAGTGGTTTTGCCGGTGCTGATCTCGCCAACCTGGTGAATGAAGCTGCCCTGCTCGCAGCGCGTGCCCAGCGCACCAGCGTTGAGCAGCAGGACCTCGGTGAAGCGATCGAGCGGGTTGTGGCTGGTCTGGAGAAGAAGAGCCGCGTCCTGCAGGACGATGAAAAGAAGGTGGTGGCGTACCACGAGGTGGGCCACGCGATCGTGGGCCATCTCATGCCTGGCGGCAGCAAGGTGGCCAAGATCTCGATCGTGCCCCGTGGCATGAGCGCCCTGGGCTACACCCTGCAGCTGCCCACCGAAGAGCGCTTCCTCAATTCCAAGGAGGAACTCCAGGGCCAGATCGCCACGCTTCTCGGTGGTCGCTCAGCTGAAGAGATTGTCTTCGGCAAGATCACCACGGGCGCTGCCAACGATCTGCAGCGCGCCACCGATCTGGCTGAGCAGATGGTGGGCACCTATGGCATGAGCGACACCCTGGGGCCCTTGGCCTACGACAAGCAGGGCGGTGGCCGTTTCCTTGGTGGAGGCAACAACCCACGCCGCTCGGTGAGTGATGCCACGGCTCAGGCCATTGATAAGGAGGTGCGCGGGCTGGTGGACCAGGCCCACGACGACGCCCTCGCGATCCTGCGGGAGAACATGGCGCTGCTCGAGACGATCGCCCAGAAGATCCTCGAGAAAGAGGTGATCGAGGGGGATGACCTCAAGCAGATGCTCGAGGCGAGTGTGCTGCCGTCCGGTGTGACCGCTTGACGGCAGCGGGCCTCATCCCCGATAACAGTCCTTTGAACCGTCGCGATGGCTACCGCTTCTGCGGGCGTTGCTGCTGTCCTCTCTCCGCTGTGCGGACGTGACTTCCTTTCCTCAGCGGATTGTTCTGCCGGGGAAACAGCAGCGTTGCTGGATCTGGCTGCACAACTGAAGAGCGGCGATCGTCGGATCGATCTCGGCAACCGCGTGCTGGGTCTGATCTTCAGCAAGGCCTCCACCCGAACCCGTGTGAGTTTTCAGGTGGCCATGGCCCGCCTCGGCGGCCAGACGGTGGATCTCAATCCTTCCGTCACCCAGCTCGGCCGCGGCGAGCCGCTGGAAGACACGGCCCGGGTCCTCAGCCGTTACTGCGATGTGCTGGCGATTCGCACCTTCGCTCAGCAGGAACTGGTGGACTACGCCCATTGGGCCTCGGTGCCGGTGATCAATGCCCTCACCGATCTGGAGCATCCCTGCCAGGCCCTGGCCGACTTCCTCACCATGCAGGAAGCCCATGGCGCCCTTCCTGGTCAGACCCTGGCCTATGTGGGCGACGGCAACAACGTGGCCCATTCCCTGATGCTCTGCGGCGCGCTGCTGGGGGTGAATGTGCGGATCGGCTGCCCCGAGGGCTTTGAGCCCTTGCCGGGCGTGCTTGAGCAGGCCCAATCCCTGGCACACCACGGTGCCTCGATTGAGGTGGTGACTGACCCCCGTGAGGCGGTGGCGGGAGCCCAGGCCGTTTACACCGACGTTTGGGCCTCCATGGGTCAGGAAGCCGAACAGGCGCAGCGGGAGCAGGCCTTTGCGGGATTCTGCGTGGATCAAGCCCTGATGGAGCAGGCGGCAGCCGATGCGATCGTTCTGCACTGCCTGCCGGCTCACCGCGGTGAGGAGATCAGCGCCGAGGTGATGGAGGGCAAGGCAAGCCGCATCTTTGATCAGGCAGAAAACCGCCTGCATGCGCAGCAGGCTCTGTTGGCGGTGTTGATGGGTGGTTTATGACGGTGATCCACCGCTGGTTGGTGCCGTTGATCGTCACCGCCCATGCGGTGGCAGCGTCAGCGGATCAGGCCACCGATAAACAACAGCAGAGCATCATCGCCCGATGGACGGCCGAGAAAATCTGTGAAATGGGTGTGGATGCTTTTTACGCCTTGCCGGATCCTGAGCTCAAAGCCATGTTTGAGCGCGACACCTCGATGCGTTACGAGGATGTTCCCAACGCACCAACCGATCAGGAAAAGTCCCGTATTACCGGGCAGTTGATGGGATATCTGATGGCGGCCTGTCCGCAACAGCTTGAGTCCTACAAAAACCGCTGAAGAGCATCGCGATGCGTAAGGAACGCTGCTGGGTTTGGTTCAAAGGTGGCCTCTCGGAGGAGGGGCACTGGATGTCGGGCTGGGTGGCCAGCACAACCGAGCAGCCGGGGCTGCTGATTGAGCATCCCGGCTATGTCTCCTGCCGGGTTCCGGAATGGCGTGTGGTGTTTAAGGAGCCCAAAGACCTGAACCTGGCGCCGAGCATTCCCGAGGCTGCGGTGTGGAAACTGGTTTGAACTGAGCTTGCGCTTGCGGCACACGGCAAGGAACGGTACAAATGTATTGCCCGAACCTTTTCTTGCGGTGACCCGTGCCCCCCAGGAGTCCCTCACCACTGCTCAGCAAGAGCTTTACGACTGGCTGGCGGACTACATCGGCACCCATCGCCACAGCCCTTCGATTCGCCAGATGATGCAGGCGATGGGACTGCGCTCTCCTGCGCCGATTCAGAGCCGGTTGCGCCATCTTCAGCAGAAGGGATGGATTACCTGGCAGGAAGGCCAGGCGCGCACGCTGCAGCTCTTGGGCGACATGGTGGGTGCCGCCGGGATTCCCGTGCTGGGCGCCGTTGCCGCTGGTGGCTTGGTGACGGCTTTCGATGATGTTCAGGAGCATCTGGACCTGGCGCCGGTGCTGGAGACCCGTGGCCTGTTTGCCCTGACGGTGAATGGCGACTCGATGGTCGACTCCCACATCGCCGATGGTGATGTGGTGTTGATGGAGCCGGTGCAGGATCCCCAGCGGCTGCGCAACGGCACGGTGGTGAGTGCTCTGGTGGCTGGCAGTGGCACCACGCTCAAGCATTTCCATCGACAGGGGGCGACGGTGGTGCTGGAAGCTGCCAACCCCTCTTACCAGCCGATTGAGCTTCCCGCCGAACAGGTGGAGGTGCAGGGTCGCTTGGTTGCCGTCTGGCGCCAGGTCTGAGGCTCCCGCGGTGTAAGCTGTGACACGACGACGGCGGCTCTGAAGCCACCACGTCGACATGGGGCCATAGCTCAGCTGGTAGAGCACCTGCATGGCATGCAGGGGGTCAGGAGTTCGAGTCTCCTTGGCTCCATTTTTCAAAAAAGTCAGTTCAGAACTGGCATTTAAGCGGTCCACACGGGCCGCTTTTTTAGCGCAAAACGGCTAAATATCATTTTTTGTGCGCCAAAGTGTGCGCCAAATGGCCGTAGGTGGTCTGTTTGCGCTCTCTTGCTAAACGGTTTCGGTGACTTTGCATGTGACTGCAACAGGGCATACGCCTAAGATCAGTCACAGATAGAGAGGCTCCAAAATTTAGAGATGGCGACGCCAGTAAGCCTAAGAAATGATCGCGATCAAATAACTTTTTATTGGTCTGGGAATCTTTCAGACAAGGCTATCTTTAGCGACCTCAAAGATGGAAGTCAATTAGAAATATCTCCAAATTCAGCTTGGACTAGTTACTCATCAAGACCGTTAGCAATTACGAGGCCGAATACAAATAGTGGACTTGGATGGGGGCCTCAGTTCGCAGGAACCTTCTTTGGACTAATCTGGAGACATCCTAATAATACATTTCAGCATAGGCACTACACGTCTAATGGTGAGGCGATCTCCGGCGCATTAAATACATCTCTGAACCCTTTTTATTCCGGCGCTGAAGAGTACTTCCTTCACGATCTCAATGGCAATGGATTTTTAGATGATCGAGGCAATTACAAAATTCAGGATCTAAACGTTAAAGAAGGCTCAGATGGCATTGTAGTTGTGACTCGTACGTCACGTAAAGCCCAGAGGGTAAGTGTTATTAGGCATAGATATTATGGAATTGGTGATAATGCTGCTGCGTATACAGGTCTGGACTTTCCTACTAACTATTCGAGGGTCATTAGCTTCGGGGAAGGTGAGACAAGAAAGACTGCTTTATTTCCCACTATTGACGACCCTATTGCGGAAGAAGATGAACTAGTGCCGCTAAAAATCACGGTTCTTGATCAACACCCTGATGTACAGACCGTGTTTGCTGATGACGTTGGAATTGTCACTATTAAGGATAATGATGGGGGTAGATACAATTATTTCACACTTGAGGAAGGCGTAAATGGGACTGAAGGAGATTTTTTAAGAATTAAAGTCACAAGATCTGGCAATATTCAACTTCCCGCAACCCTGTCCGTAAAACAGGTTAGAGGAAGCGCGACAGGAGGTTCTGACTATAAAAATGTTCGTCGAAGCATTTATTTTCCAAAAGGACTTAGCACAAACTATATTTACCTGACGACAATAAACGACTCAATTAAAGAGTCAGATGAGACAGTTCTGTTGGACCTTTCAACAAATAATAGAGCTTATACTTTTACTGGATCCTCTACGGCTCAATTCACCATCAAAGACGACGGTGACGAAAGTGACGGGGTCTCTTCATTCTATCGTGTATCTGAAAAATCACTTGAGTTTACTGAACCAAAAAGTGGGAAAGGGAATTATCTTATTAGTCTTTCGAGACGAGGATTTATAAACAAAGTTGATCGGATCAGATGGGAAGTGACAGGAAATACAGCGACCGAGGGTCTTGATTATTCATTTTCCCAATCGTACGGGACTATGCAATTTAATCGAGGAGTTCGCGATGGGAGCATATCTATACAGATTCACTCCGATAATATCAAAGAATCAACTGAATATTTAACATTTTCAATAAAATCACTAAACGAAGACTCCACTATTCAGCCGCTTTCGCAAAGGATAAATATTCAGGATAATTCATATCTGGGATCTCGTTATCTTCGCTTCGAAAGTCTAAAGACTAGTACATGGAGTGATGTCGTCCGTATTAATTCTGAAAAGAATGGCTCAACTTCTGATTCAGTAATCCAAGCCAAGCAGGTTGAAAAATCAGAATACGACTCTGGTTTTGTCGGTTCTATTGTTAACGGTACTTCTGATGAAGACACCATTCGCGGATTGGCTGGCTTTGATCAATTGTTTGGTAAAGCTGGCGATGATCTGATTCATGGCGGCAACGGTCGCGACATCATTGATGGCGGTAGTGGATCAGATGAGCTACACGGTGACTTCGGTTGGAACACCTTCTTGGATCAGCAAGATGGCTCCAAGGATCTAATTGCCATCAAGTCTGATCAGCACTTGAGTAATTGGTGGTATGGAAAAGCTGGCAACAGCCCTAACGGAGAGAAGGCTGACTTCATTGAAGGATTGGACGCCACTGATGAGATCAAGATCATTGGTGTCTTCACGCCTGATATCTCAGTGGTCGATAACGTCACCGCGCGTGGTGTCACTGGGATTGGCATTTACGCCAAAGGCACCCTTGAGGCGGTGTACACCGGAGGCAACCTGAGTACCAGTCAGATCCAAAACATGACAACTGGAGATGGCTCAACAACGGCCATGAATAATCAGATGTGGAGCTACTGGAGCGACAACACTGTCCCCCCTCTCCAGGCGTAAGGCAAAACAGGGCTAACCAATTACAAATAAATGGCCGAGGATCGAGAAGGTTCCCGAGAGTACTAGCTTCTCGAATTTTCTTTGCTAAGAAAAAAAGTAGGCGCTTAGTCGGGCGAGGGTAAGCTTAAGCAATGATAAAATACTAATCGCATTTCTAGTTCTGGCATTGTCAATTTTATTTAACGGTATATATGTTGATGCCGATTCAATGTCGTCAGGAACCTGGAAGGAACGGGTAGATGGCGAGGGCACTTGGATAGGCAAAAATGGCTATCAAGGCTTTTTCCAATATCAATTTACAAGCAGCGGCTATAACTATGGGAATGTCTATTTAGATGTCGATAATAACGGGGCATTTGTGCAAGAGATAGATATCAGAATAGGTGGATATATCTCCCCAGACGTCGATTCTGGCGAGGGAGTCCAATCCGGCTTTTTTAGCGGATTTAGCGGAGAGGATTATGGTTTTGCGCATTCACCTGGATTCGAGGAGACTGCATTTTTCAAGCTCGAAGCACCGTTGAAGTTTTCGACCACCGCTTCTGTAGACATAACAAAAAATTGGTTACGCGAGTATGGCAGGCATTTTCTCACTGAATCTCAGAACGTGATCAACCTCGTCAAGGCTTCTACATGGGAGGCGGAAGTAAAAATTAGTGCTGTAATACAGGTTGACTCTTCAGGCCAAATTGGTCAGGGAAAACAGATTGAAAAGGGTGATTTTCTCCTCCCTGAAGGTTCAGCAATTAGTGGTAGCGAAGATGACGACACATTGAGGGGTCTTGCTGGATGGGACTTAATCAGCAGTGGATCTGGGAATGATCTGATTCACGGTGGAAATGGTCGCGACATCATTGATGGCGGTAGTGGATCGGATGAACTTCACGGTGACTTCGGGTGGAACACTTTTAAATCACAACAAGACAGCATCAAGGATCTAATCGCAATCAAATCCGACCAGCATTTAAGTAATTGGTGGTACGGTAAAGCAGGTAATAGCCCTAATGGAGAGAAAGCGGACTTCATTGAAGGCTTAGACGCTGTTGACGAGATCAAGATCATTGGTGTCTTCACTTCGGACATTTCAGTAGCCGACAACGTCACAGCGCGCGGCGTAACCGGCATCGGTATCTACGCCAAAGGCACCCTTGAGGCGGTCTACACCGGAGGCAACCTGAGCACCAGTCAGATCCAAAACATGACGACTGGAGATGGCTCAACTACAGCCATGAATAATCAGATTTGGAGCTACTGGGGCGACAACACTGTGCCCGCTCTGCAGGTTTAGAAATGTCTCACCATCGCCTTTGGCTACAACACGAACTAGACAACATTGGTGCTGGCTCATGGCAAGCGTTCTTGACGATATCTGTGAGCCAGGCCCGGTGCTCACGCCTGACACCGTAAAGCCACTAAACATCAGCAAGGCCACTGCACTGCAGGAGATCCGAGCAGACAGCACCCATGTCTGAGCGTGTCCATGGTGTCTGACCTCCTCCTGGGGGGACAGGTGGTCAATCGCTGAGTCAGCAGCAGATGCAGCAACAGCAGTAATCCGCGCTCAGGCGGCAATAAAAAAGAGGGTGGCCCCTCAGCCATCCCTCTCGACGCATTCGGAGGCACCACTGCCTCAGCAATCAGTCTGGTTGAGGTGCGCCAGTTGCTCGAAGCAAGCTGAAGAAGAACCACGGATACAAAGGCTCTCGGGGCATGGTCTGTACGGTGAGGCCTGCCGCTGACGAGGTCCATGGCCATCGCCATGACCACGGGTTACAGCGCGCAGACCGAGGGCGCTCTTTTGTGCATCGAAGCCGCCTCGGACTGGGCCTTGACTTGTGTAGATGAACTGGCTGTCGCTGACAGCCATGTCCTGATCGATTACGGAGCTGCCGACGGTGGAACCGCTGTTGGGCTCTGGAACCAGGTGCTGGATCGCCTACATGCAAATCAGCCATCGGCGCACCTGACGCTGATCGGCAACGATCTTCCGAGCAACGACAACATTGCTCTGGCCAACAACCTGGCCCTGCAGATCCCCCGGGATCCGAAGCCAACGGTGCTGGTAAGTGCCCGCAGCTTCTATGAGCCCTCTGTGGCGCCGAACTCAGTGAGCTTCGGTTTTTCCGCCACGGCTATGCACTGGCTGAGCACCTCCCCCGGTCCCCTGAACAGCCATACCCATGTGCTGGCCTCCGGTGATGCCGACGCACTTCAATGCTTCACCGCCCAAGCGATGAAGGACTGGGGCCACATCCTCGAGCTGCGCAGCCGCGAACTGAAGTTGGGCGGCCGCCTGCTGACGGTGAACCTCTCCCGTGATGAAGCAGGGCTCTATCTCGGCCACAACGGCGGCGAAACCCGCAACGTGCACGACCAGCTGCACCAGATCTGGCGGGGCATGGCCGAGGAAGGCCTAATCAGCCAGGAGCAGTACCAACAAGGCACGGTTCTGAACTTCTACAAGTCCCCCGAGGAGTTCATGGCTCCGCTGAAGGACGAGAGCAGCGCCGCCTACCGCAACGGCCTGCGGCTGGTGGACGAGCGCACCGTTTACGTGAAGTGCCCTTACCGTCGCCGATGGAACGAGAACGGTGACACGGCTACTTTCGCCGCCGGATTGATGGCGACGATCCGCAGCTGGAGCCGCCACAGTTTTGCCAATGCTGCCGGCGACACCGCAGCAGACACGGTGTTCGAGCGCCTGCAGCAGCGCATCGCCGAAGCCCCCAGCGAATGGAGCCTCGACTACGTCGAACACCACCAGATGATGGAGAAGGTGGCCTGATGAGCAGCGGCAAGAAAACAGCGCCGACCGTGTCGGTGCTGGCGGAACACGTCTCCGACCACCTCTCGGTATTCGTGGTGGCGGAAGATACCGATGCCAAGCGCCCCGCCAATGGAGGCCTGCGTGTGCTCAATTACCCGAGCGATGAGGCCTGCATCGCAGACGGCCAGCGGCTGGCGGGGTTGATGACCCACAAGCACGATCTTTACGGCACCGGTTTTGCCGGCGGCAAGATCGTTGCCCGGGCCGCTGAACCCGATGCCGTCAAGGATGAGCTGATCAGCATCACCGCCGAGCTGCTGGAGTCGCTTGATGGAGCCATGATCACCGGCTGCGATCTCAACACCAGCCTGGAGGATATGGAGCGTCTGACGGCGCTCACCCCCCATGTGCTGGCGGCGGTCGGCAGCCCTGTGGACGCCAGTGTCGCGACCGCCCACGGCACCCTCGGTGCTGTGGAGGCCGTTCTGGACAAGGACCTCAACGACGCCCGTCCCGGTCGGGCCCTCGTGCACGGCTGCGGTGCCGTTGGTGGCACCGTTGCCCGCCATCTCGTCGAGCACGGTTGGACCGTGTTCACCGTGGATCTGGACCGCGAGAAAGCCAGTTTTCCCGGCGCGACGCCTCTGCCGGAGAGCTGCGCCTGGTGGGAGCTGAACCTCGACTTGTTGCTGCCTTGCTCGATCTCGGGGTTGATCAACGCCGAAATGGCGACGGCGCTGAAAACCCCCGCCGTGGTGCCTGCCGCCAATGCCCCCTTCCAGCAACCCCAATTGGCGGATGACCTGCGTCGCCGGGGTGTGCGGGTGCTGCCGGACCCTCTGGTGAATGCGGGAGCTGTGATCGCCGATTCAATCGAGCGGTTCTCCCCCGACGCCTGGAAAGACGCGGGTGCCAAAGACGTTTATGCCTTCGTTCGCGATGAGGTGCGCCAACGGGCCAGCGAGTATCTGAATCAGCGCGAACAGGGCCTGTCGGTGGGAGCAGCCCTTGAGGAGGTGGCTGCAACACCCACCACCGAGCCCATCGGCCTCAGCTTTGGAGAAGGCGAATGAGTACACCCGCCTCCCTGCCCAGCCGAGTAGCCGTCGTGATCGTTGGCGGCGGCATGGCCGGCCTCAGCTGCGCTGCATCCCTGGCCCGCCGCGGCGTGCGCGATGTGGTGCTGCTGGAAGCTCAGACCCTGGCCCACGCCAAAGCCAGCAGCTATGGCGAAACCCGGATGTTTCGGGAGATGTATTCCGACCCGGTGCTCTGCAGTCTCGCCCAGGAGGCCAACTGCCTCTGGCGCGAGGAAGAAAACCACGCTGCTCAGCAACTGCGGGAGACCCACGGCCTGCTCTTCTACGGCGAAAGCTGGGATGAAGAGACGATCGAGGGGTCGATCCCTGGGGCCCGACGGGTCATGGACGATCAGGGCATCCCCTACGAGGCTCTCGATGCCAAGCAGATCGCGGCCCGTTTCCCGCTGAAGCCGAAGCCGGGCTTCACCGGACTGTTCGAGCCCACCGCCGGTGCCGTGCGCAGCGACAGGGTCTTGGCCCACTGGATCAACACCGCCCGCAACGCCGGCCATCAGCTGATCGAGCACTGCCCCGTGGCGGGCCTCGATGCCGATGGCGGTGGCGTCACCCTGGAGAGCGGCGAACACATCGCCGCCGGACAGCTGGTGGTGGCCTGCGGGATCTGGAGCCAGCTGTTGCTGGCACCTCTAGGCCTCGCACCCAAACTGGAGGTGTGGCCCATGCTCTGGGCCCACTACACCGTCGACCCGGCACTTGCCGATCGCTACCCCCAGTGGTTCTGCTTCCAGCAGGAGCGCGGCGATGACGGTGGCCTCTACTACGGATTCCCCGTCCTCAGCCAAACGGCGGATGGCCGCCCCCGGATCAAGGCGGGCATCGACTGGGCTCCGCGGGAGCTGCGCGTCGCCGAACCCAACGCCATGGTTAACGAGCCACCCGCTCGCCTGGTGGAGCTGCTCGACACCTTCCTGTTCAACGAACTGGAGGGTGTGCAGGAGCGGGTGGAGACCGTGATCAGCCCTTACTCCATGGCCAGCGACGTGAACTTCGTGCTGGACCGGCTCACCCCGAAGCTGAGCCTGTTCGCAGGAGGCTCCGGCCAGGCCTTCAAGTTCGCCCCCCTCATCGGTGATTCCCTGGCACGCCTCGCCAGTGGCGAACAACCAGCGGTGGATCTCTCCTGCTGGAGCCACCAACGCGCCGCCGTCCGCGCCTGACCCCTCACCCTTCATCCAATGTCTGACACCCCCGCGAACCAGCATTCCTGGTGGCGACAGCCCCCTCTCTGGGTGGGGGCTGCTCCCCTGCTGATTTTTCTGCTGGTGTCGGCCATCGACCTGGCGCTGGCCAAGCAATTCACTGACAACGGCAAAGCCGTGATCAGTGATGCCCTCGGCGGGGTCTGGCAGTGGATGGTGGTGCTGCTGTTTCTGATCGCGTTGATCCTGGCCATCAGCCCAGTCGGCAAACTCCGGCTTGGAGGCGCGGAGAGCAAGCCCAGTCTCAAATTCTTCGATTGGTGCGCAGTGCTGATCTGCACCCTGCTGGCGGGGGGTGGTGTGTTCTGGTCGGCAGCTGAACCGCTGTATCACTTCCAGACCCCATCACCGGTGTTTGCGGGGGTCGAGGGCAGCACAGCCGCAGCCGTGGATCCCGCCCTGGCGGTGAGTTTTCTGCACTGGGGCTTCCTCGCTTGGGCTCTTGTGGCCACCACCACAACGATCACCTTCTCGATCCTGGAGCGACGCGGTGAACCCCTGCGTCCCCGCACGCTGCTGGTGAACATCGTGCCGCGCAGCTGGGTGGATGGTCCGCTCGGTCACCTGGCGGATGGATTGTCTGTGGTGGCCGCGATCGCCGGCACGGTTGGCCCCTTGGGTTTCCTCTCGCTGCAGCTCAGCAATGCCGCAGGCCAACTGCCCTGGCTCAGCGACAGTGCTGGCTTGCAATCCCTGGTGGTGGTGCTGTTGACCGCCGTCTTCGCGACCTCCACCGTCAGCGGCATTCAAAAAGGGATCAAGTGGCTGTCGGAACTCAATGTGTGGCTCACCCTGGCTCTGGCGGCGGGCCTGCTGCTGTTAGGCCCGGGCTTCTGGCTGATGCAGCACTTCTTCAGTGGCTTTGGCACTTACCTGATCCATCTTCCGCAGATGGCCCTCACTCCCAATGCCGTGCCGGCGAACTGGGTGAACGGCTGGACGGTGTTCTACTGGGGCTGGTTCCTCGGCTATGCGCCCTTGATGGGGCTGTTCACCGCTGGAGTCAGCCGCGGTAGGAGCATCCGTGAACTGGTGCTGGCGGTGGCCATCCTCTGCCCGCTCGTGACCAACCTTTGGTTCACCCTGCTGGGGGGCACCGGATTGCATCTCGAATTGGCGGGGGGCGGCATCAGCGAAGCCCTGGCCCAGAACGGAGCCGCCGCTGCCCTGCTCACGATCCTCAGCCAACTCCCCCTGGCCGGTCTGCTGATTCCGATCGGCCTGGTGCTGGTGGTGCTTTTTATGTGCACCAGCGCCGACTCAATGAGTTATGCCGCGGCCATGGTGGTGAGCGGCCGCAATGAGCCCCCTGCTCTGCTGCGCCTCTTCTGGGCCTTGATGATCGGCAGCCTTACCTTGGTGCTGCTGCGCATCGGCTCGGGTCTGGGGGACAGCACCTCCATCGATGCCCTGCAGGCCTTCATCGTGATCACCGCGGTGCCGGTCACTCCCTTGGTGCTAGCCACCCTCTGGAGCGCGCCAAGGCTGGCCTGGAAAGAATGGAGATGCGGCAGAAGCACTACGCACTGAACTGTCCCCAGGCAGGGGTATTGGCACGCACCAAAGAGGAGTTGATTGATTCCATCGGCAGAATCCACCGTTACTTCTGTCGGTCATCGAGCGAGGGCCTTGGTGCTGCAGCCAAGGCTTTCCTCCTGTGAATAAGGGAAGCCGAACCCTGGAGCTGTCACTCTCCAGGGTTTTTCTTTTGTCCCCAGGCAGGGGTATTGAAGTGCTTGTGTCGGATGGGAAATTGCAACAATCGAGACAGGAGGGTCTTGTGGCCACTTCCTTCATTCCCCAAACGTGTACAGGGAGAACTTGCTTGAAATGGTCTCCTGACGGCTCATTGTCCGAGCACGATCAAGATGAACTGATGAAACGCCTTTGCGCGACTGATCCGGCATTGGCTCAATCCGAAGCTTGCAACGCTCGTCAGGATGCAGATCTGAGCATGGTCCAAAAAAGCTGAGGCAATCACCGGCTGATCAGCGCACAGGCGGGGGGCGCCGCCAACACTCAAATCAGCCAACGAAAAATCTGGAAGCGGCTTCACCTCCAGATCGGTCTGTTCAGCTGAGAGCTGCTTCCGGGTCAACCCTCTGCACCATCACTAAAAGGCTGCGGGACCTTCGTCAGCTACCCCCAGATGGGATCAGCGCCGGTAGTGGCCGTTAGGGCGATGACCGCTGAAGCCCTTCTGGTCAGCTCCCAACGCCATCATTCGATTCAGCGCACTAATGGCTCCGACTGCCGCTGAAAACTGACCTGCATTTTCTGCCTTGCGGGCGATGCGCTCTAGCCGTCCCACCTGCTGGAAAAGCAAGTCCCTCTGGTCGATCTCCTCAGATCCATAACAAGCGTCCAGCCAGTCCTTGTGGGCCTTGGCCACAACATCGCGAGCCTGTCTTCGGGAGCACCCCCATGTTTCGGCAGTAAAGGCGGTTAATTCGCTGAGACCCATTCCGGCGTCTATCTGCCGCACCGCCCATTCATGGCGTTGTTTCTTCTCGCTGGCGGTGACTCTCTTTCGGGTCATGGCTACCCAGGGGGCAGTGGATGACAGGTGGTGGCGTGAGTTGGAGTGCTCCTAGCTGGGTTGGGGTAAGCGATGGCAAGTACAGCGAACTGATCCAGCGGAAGGCTGTGGCAGTCACCAGGCGCGACAAGAGGCGTGGTGGTCAATACACCGTCAAGCAAGCGATAGAAGCCATCAACGAGGCATTTCACCGCTGTAACGGCTCTGATCCATACGACGGGTCCAAGCTCGATCCAACGCTGCTTGGCACGTACAACAACGACGACGCGAAGGCCGAGGGCGCTGAATACAAGAGGCGCTTCTCTCTGCTGCCGACGATTGATCACGTCACAGCAGAGCCGGTCCCTGACTTTGAAATCGTTAGCTGGCAGACCAATGACGCCAAGGGGGATATGCCCCCTGAGGAGTTCATCTCTTACTGCCGCAGAGTTGTTCAGGTCGCAGATCGGCAAGGATCAAATCGACGTTGATCAATTTTGACTGTGATCTCAGCCTGATAGGTGCCTTGAAGTAGGACAATTCTGCGCACCTTTCTGCGCACATAGTTTGTATTAATTAAGCGCCAGCCCAGTGTTTGCAGTGGTTTTTGGCGTCCAAAGTGCCTCTATGGCATGCAGGGGGTCAGGAGTTCGAGTCTCCTTGGCTCCATTTTTCAAAAAAGTCAGTTCAGCACTGACATCTGAGCGGTCCACACGGGCCGCTTTTTTAGTGCAAAACGGCTAAATATCATTTTTTGTGCGCCAAAGTGTGCGCCAATCTTGCGGGGGAGGGTGTTGAGCGGTGCTAGTGCCAAAAACGCGCTGTGTATCCGTTTGAACGACGCAGGGGTTGACACTCCCCTATAAAGGATCTGTAGCAACCGCTACATAACGTTCACCCCTTTCGATGGGGCGCAGACACTCCAAGCCACTGAACGGGGACTTGGAATTTTCTGAGGAACTAACCATGACTGCTCTTCTCTACAGAGGTCACTCCTACGAAGCTCAAGCAGCTTCACCCAAAGCTTGTGTCGAGCTGACCTACCGCCGCCAGCACTACAACACATGCCGCGAAGAACTCGCTCACAATGCTCACCCAAGCCTTACCTACAGAGGCGCGTCCTACACCAAGTGATCAAAGCTTGATCAGATCCCGAACCCCTGCCCTCGGCAGGGGTTTCTTTTTGCCTCGAGTTGGCATCCCGAGTTGGAGCAGCAGGCGTCACCAGCAGATGCAGCAACAGCAGTAGCTGCTGTGTGTGGAGGGGCGGCGTCTCATGTCCGCCCCCAAGGCATCGAAGCTCTAAGTCGTGGGCCGTGCCTGAAAAGGTTCTATGCCAGCTCTTGGCCCACAAACCTGAGTTTTTTTGCGCAATTACCTCAGGCGTTTGGTAGCAAATTTCGCTGAATCGACTGGTATGACTTGAGTACAAAGAAAAAGTCCTAGAGGTGACGCGAAAACTCCTCAGGACGCGGACCCATGCCTGACAGCCTTGGGTCCGTCTGCTCACCACACAGGTGGAGGTCAGCGCCTCCAGCCCGTCTTCTGCATCGTCTGCCAAGCCTCAATCTGCTTGTGCCGCAGCATCCGCCGACGAGTCAGAGCAAGTCGCGATAATCCAGAAATCGACTCTGTTCGCTTGGTAGACGACTCCATGAAGGCATCGCGTTCTGTAGCCCGTTGGCAAGCTTCTGCGCGACAGGGCTTAGTTGGAGCTTGCGTAGTCGGATCGCTGCTTTGGGTGATTCAACCTGTTCACGCGCACGGTGATGTGAAAGGGGATGCTGCGATGCCTGATACCAGCAGTGCTGCGGGCCCGCAGATGACGGTTTATCGATCAGCGAGTTGCGGCTGCTGTACTCAATGGGGAGCACACATCGCCTCGGCGGGGTTTCGCATTGATGACCATGTCACCGAGGACATGGATGCCGTGAAGCAGGAGCGTGGTGTTAGCTCTCAACAGGCTTCTTGTCACACCGCTGATGTGGAGGGATATGTGATTGAAGGGCATGTACCTGCATCTGCGATTCAGCGCCTTTTGAGGGAACGGCCCAATATCCGAGGTCTGGCGGTTCCAGGGATGCCAATGGGTTCTCCTGGGATGGAGGTGCCTGGCGTCGAGGCTGAACCTTTTGAGGTACTTGCCATTGCCCATGACGGAACAACCTCTGTCTTCGCTCGCTACTGAGGCTTAGCTGTCCTGAGCCAGCTCAATCACGTTGCGCAGCGTCGCCCACTGCAGCTCTGTCCACGGTGGTGGCCCCATTGCTGCAGGTCGAGCACCTGAAGAAGAAGTGCAAGCTCTGGGCGCCGACGTGGCAGAAGGAGATGGGCTGTGGGTTCCTGAGGCGGGCTAGACAAGCGAAACCACCAGCCTTCACAGAGGTGATCTCGCCGCTCTCAGATGTGCAAATCAACTGCGAGCAATATGGTTGTAGCTCTCAATGATTGGTAGCGAGTGCATCAATGAATACTAAATAATCAGGCTAAAGAGCCTTTCTGATGACGTAGAACCGTGAATCGCCTTCCTTTTCTTGTAGTAGCTCTTTTGATTGCAGTCCCTGCAATAGCTGAAACCCGAAAATATGGTCCATTAATACTTGATTTTGGACGCGCTCAAAAAATGGGTGATTCAATTGTAGTTCCAGGCGTAAACCCTCAAAAACAGCCTCTTTTCATTGCGGTTCTATGTACGGAGCGTTTATTTAATTTCACTGGTGCTGGATCGAAATGGAATGACTGGAATGAGCCGGCTACTATTCACGAAGCAAAAATTGTTGCCGATATATGTAATTTTATTTGAGCACCTGAAGAAGAAATGCAAGCTCTGGGCGCCGACGTGGCTGGTACAGGGGGATGACTAATCCATTAGCCAATCAAAATCGTCCTCCCAGACCTGGTGCCTACCACTTTTTCGCCTGCGCTTCTTGGGTTTAGCTGGTTCTAAGAGCAAGGGAGGTGGCGGCAGCAAGAACGGCAGGACAGGTATCTCTTGCCTCCTCACTTGATATGGAATCACCTGCAGGCGAATGGGCTCCGCCCCCCGTGCAGGCAGTGTTATCAGAACCAAGAACGCCAGCAATGCCCTTCGCACGCCCAACCTGAAAGATGGCCAATATTCTCGACGACATCTGTGACGGCAGCCCCTTCTATCGGTTGGGCTGACAAACAGCCGCTAACCGAATCAAGGACGTGGGGCCACGGACCCGCGAGGAGAACGACGTTCTCCCCGAGCGATGCGGTGTCCGCTGCAAACAAGTTCGTTGCAATACAGAGCTTTAGTGCGAATGCACCAACTCTTTTCAGAGATCTGAAGAGCGCAGAAAGCCAGCCCCATCCACAGTTGCCGTGGGACGGGGACTGGATGTCTGCCAGCTAACGGGTCGCTCTCCCGTGCTGCCGCGATGACTCACTCAGCCGTAGAGGAGATGTCGCAGGAACCATTGATAGAGAATCTCCAGTGCCGCTGCACACCATTTTCCGGAGAGCTTTGGGATCAAGGATTTCTTCCGTGAAGGTCCGGTAAGCAGGTCGCAATGGCTACAGAAAGTCGTTGCATGTACTTCTATTGCCTACTTGCCCAACGCCAACGCTTGCCATCACAACGCTGAGACAGCCGAGCAAATCTCCAGAGAAGCTCCTCGGAAGGATGATCAAAAGACTGAAGTCGAGGCTTGAGGGAGAAGCGGGCCGAGGGGTGGCCTTCCTCTTTCCGTGAATTCAGCACTACAGCCAGACAACACGTGGAAACAGCTCCTGCCAGTCGGTTCTCTTAATCAGTCTGAAATCCAGTCTTGACCTTTAAGCAGTAGAAATTCAAATCGAAAAGCGCAGGCACTTTGCAAGACCTTCTCTTGAGATCTCCCTTTTGGTCCTGGCTTTTTGCTGCAGGCATAGTTTGGGGACCAGGTTTGTTGGCGCTGCACTTGCAGAAAAATCACGTGTTGCCGATACCCCCTGATCAGTCCCTAGCGGTGCAACAGAAAAGCGAGGATGTATCCGACCATTAAACCTTTACCAAAAGTCAGCCAAAGGTACTGATACTTGCTCAAGCCAAGCTTCTTCCTAAACCGCTTAATGAAGCGCTTGTGCCAGAAAACCATTGACCTGCTCGATTGTGCTCTGTATCTATCCTTACATCAAGGCGAAGTTGATCTACTTCGTTGAATACGAATGGTCATTCACGTTAATCGCTTGACTTAGATCACACTACCCACTCTCTTATCTATTTTTTTTACATGCCATTAACCAAGTGATGGCATCATCTTTTCGGCTGTCAACAGGTCCTCAATTCCCCCTGCACAATCAATGCCGCCAGACTTTAGTGACGAGGCACTTCAGGACTCTCTTGCGGTCCGTTTAGTGAGCATTCGCCGCAGCCGTTACTGGATGAACATCACAGATATCGGCGAGGCACTACATGATTTGCGTCCCGCGGTCATCGACCTTATTGCTCTGTTGGAGGAGGTGCAACAACAAAAGCCAGAGACCCTCCCCCACGATCCCAGCTACGACTCCGACATTGCTCTTCTAGAAGACACCACCGACCTCCTCGCCCGCCTCGGAAAACTTATGAAACAACAGGACGAAATACACCCAACCAAGTGATCTCCCGGACGTTGCAGGTATTTGTCCAGTTCTTCGTGTTGGGGCTGACCTCCTTCGGTGGCCCCGTGGCGCACCTCGGTTATTTCCATGAGCGTTTTGTGCAGCGGGAGCGTTGGATCACCGCTGATGCCTATGCCGATCTCGTTGCGCTCTGCCAGTTGTTGCCTGGACCCTCGAGTTCCCAGGTAGGCATGGGTTTGGGACTGATTCGGGCCGGGTGGCTTGGCGGGTTGGCCGCCTGGGCAGGGTTCACCTTGCCCTCGGCTGTGTTGATGCTGCTGGCGGCGTCGCTGCTCTCAGCCCATCCCAGTTGGATCGACGGTGGCTGGGTGCATGGCTTGATGGTGGCGGCTGTGGCCGTGGTGGCCCAGGCCGCTCTGGGCCTGCAGCGAAAGCTGGCTCCCGACCGGCAGCGGGTCAGCTTGATGGTGGCGGCTGCTGTGCTGGTGCTGTTGGTGCCTCGCGTCTGGTCCCAGCTGTTGGCCCTGCTGCTCGGTGGGTTGGTGGGGTTGTGTGCTCTGACGCCACCTGAGCTGGAGCCATCGGCACCGGAACGTCTTGTGGTTCCGCTGCGGCGTTCGGTGTCGGTGGTTTTGCTTGGTTTCGCTGTGCTGCTGTTCGTGGCTATGCCCTGGCTGTCTGCTGAGGCCAGACCGCTGCTGGTGCAGCAGCTCAGTGGTTTCTTGCGCACCGGTGCCTTGGTGTTCGGTGGTGGTCATGTGGTGCTCCCCTTGCTGGAACAAGCCTTGGTACCCAACGGTTGGATCGACCTGCAGCAGTTTCTCGCGGGGTATGGCGCAGCCCAGGCGGTGCCAGGGCCGATGTTCAGTTTCGCGGCTTTTCTTGGCTTTGATATGCAGCCTGGCCTTCAGGGCATCGCCGGTTCTGTATTGGCGCTCTTTGCTCTCTTTTCCCCTTCCTTCTTGTTGGTTGGCGGGCTGTTGCCTTTCTGGAGTGACCTGGGCCGATTGGCTCCGATGCGTCGAGCCCTAATTGGCATCAATGCATCGATGGTGGGAATCCTGCTGGCGGCGTTGTTTCAGCCCGTTTGGCAGACAGGCATCCGCGGTGGTGCTGAGTTCAGTCTGGCTTTGGTGGCGTTTGTGTTGTTGGTGTGTTGGCGCCAACCGGCTTGGCGGGTGGTGCTGTTCTGCGCCGGAGTGGGAGGTTTGACCCTGGCCTAATCCATGCCTCTACAGAATCACTGCATTTATGGGAAGCATGGTGGCTGGAGCTGGTCTGAATCCTGCTGTGTTGGCGTGCCGCATAAAAGATCCATTCGTTGTGATGCAGGACCCGATCGCGTATCTCTTTTGTCACGACGCGAGCACCTGATGAGTTGAGAGCAACGGTGGTGGCTACGACGTGGCTGTCCCCTGGTTTTGGCTTGCCATGCAGATGTATCTCGCAGATTGCGTGTTTCCTGAGATTGAAGGCCAACTGGCTGCCTACAAGAGCTTCTGTGAGCTGTGGGATTCAGGCGAAATGGCAAAGCTGGACAACTTTGATGGCTTTGAAATGTTGTTCCGCGTGCACGCTCCTGGCGCAGGCCGAGTGACGATCCTCTTCAAAGCTGAAAGTGATGCTCAAATCTTTGAGCACTTCGCACCATGGCGTGCTCAGTTCGGCATTGAAATGGACTTCACTCCTGTTATCGGCTGTCAGGACGTGGTTGATTACCACAAGAAGCTCTTCGCCAAAATGTCCTGATCTTTTGAAAGGACAATGAACTTAGGGTCGGCGTCAGGCTGGCCCTTTTTCTATGTTGTACTTCCGAGTCAGGACAAGCTTTCTGCCCGTTCCGCTGCAGTAGCTGCAGACGTGCATGTAGCCGTCATATCTGCTCTTCTTGTAACCACTACCTCCGCAGTGCTTGCACCTGTGACTTGTGATCTTGGTGTTGAACAGAGGCAGCGCCATTTGTAGTGCTGTTGCTTCTGAAGTCATGTCTTATTTCCATCGACAACTCACCACTAGCTCTGGTCAATCAGCCATTTCAATAGACATAGACTTAGTAATAACTATCAGTGTCAACAGTGCAGCTTATTGATGACGACTCCCCGAAGGTGCCTAACCCTGCGGCTGGCCCCTGTCGATCGACAAGTCCTTGAGCCGGTCTCCCTGGTCAAGCAAATCGAAACCAACATCGGATGGTTTGGGCCCTAAAGGCAATGAGCGTTAAGGCTGATTGCCCTCTGCGTGCCCGCTGAAGAGAGTTAGTCCATCGAGATCGGAGGAGCCAATGACGGCCGACACTCCACCTGAGCAAACCGTAGAAGTCGCCTGACTTTTAGGTCCCTGCTCCAACAGTTTCCACCCAACCGTGGGCTACTCGTCTGTGAAGACACTGCAGTACGTCAGAACAGTCGACTCTCCTCTGCGCCGTTCGTAGGTGCCCCGTAGGAGACCAGCCCAACACCTGGACGTAATGGCCCAGGAACCTGAAAGCCCGACACTTCGCCCGACGCCAGCAATGGCATACGGCATGGCCCCTGTTCTGCCACTACAGGGGTGTCGGAAGCGAGTCATAAGAGAGGTCACCCCATTCCTGTCGTAGGTGGGCTGGCCTCTCAACCCTTGATCACATCACGGGTTTAAAGATGCACAAGCGAGCGAGTTAGGCCGTCTCTTCCACCTGGGAGGGGCGGCCTCCTTCTTTGTTTTAGTGCAGGTGAGCAGTTCTCTAGGACGCCTTGCTGTTTTTGCAGGGGCGTTCACCTCGCTTCAACTTGAGCCACATCGCTTTCTCAAGCGCCGTCAGCTTTGGAGATGTCTCATGCAATGCAGCTTCGGCGCGTTGCCTAGCGGCAATGATGAAACGGTCTGTCTTGTCGACACCGTCGAATCCCATGTCCCTGAAGAGGACGACACTCGCAACGTAGTCATACGAATCGTGTGTGCATCGAATGCCAGTGAGCCCTCACTTCAAGCGATGGCAAGAGCTGACTGGGACTCCAGTTCACAAAACAAATCTTGGCTGTCGCGAACGATTTCTTTCACGCCGATACCTGTTCGGTCGTGTCATCGAGGACATCTTGCTGAAGCTGCTGAACTGCACAGAGAGCTTCATGCGCAGGCCACCCATGAACATCCATCAACTCCTTAACCAGAGCATCAGGGGCCTGAGTGATCGAGCAGCGAATGGCATTGACAACCTTGTTGTCCCTCGCGAGTGCAGACAGCCGTAGAGCCAGGAGTTGCTGAGTGTTCGGCTGTTTCATCACAGCACTCTGGACTACCGCTGGCTTTGCTCCATTTGCCGAATGCCTATACGGACTCGGCTCGCTCATTCACTGACCTATCGCAGGGGACCGGCGCATCTCCTCCAACCCATTGACTTAAGTGAATTCCATTTCTCCAGAGCCTCTTGTCGTGTCATCAGTTGACTCCCCTGAGGAATCGGGTCGTCAGGTGGTCGCCAATGGAAGCTGCGCATGACGATCGACTCGCCTTGAGAGCCATCCTTGGATGCGGTGAATTGGTAGTAAAGCTGCTGTGATTCGTTGGCAAGCCATGCACCAACTGACTTGTAGGAGAGTTCTTCAGTGATGAGTTCGCTCCATAGGAGAGGCATCTGATCGATCTGTCAGACGGCTTTTTTCGTAGCTGAGCTGACGGAGCTTTTCGATGTGCTGCTGATGCTCACCGCTGCTCCAGTGCTGCGGGAAGGCGACTCGGGCTTGAAGTTCCGAGATTTGGTTGTTGAGTTCTCTCGCTGGGTCCTCGGACCAAAGGTCCTCTCCACAGTGGACCATCGCCACCCCCCTAATGGCGGGGGAGAAGTGAATCTCCTAAATCACTACTGATGCGCTTTTTGGGACAGGTCGTCTTCCCGTCAGGAAGGACCGCCATCTCTGTGCCTGAGATTTAGGCATTAAGCCTTAGCCATCGGCCAGAGAAAAAACAGCAGACTCCTATAACCCGCAGATGCAGCATGAAAGGACTCCACACGAACGTTGCCTACTTCGGTGGCACCGTCGCGATTGCAGTCCTTGTCATGACTTTCGTCGTCAAAGCAACTGCCTGAAAGTTTCCAGTCGAAAGCTGAGCATTGGCTCTAGCGTCAGCGCCGACTCGGTCGATCGGGCAACAGCAGCTAGACCTGGAGGCATCCTGAACACCTCAGGCATTGGCTCGGTAGCTGGCGGCACAAACGGATTGGCTCCGACGTTGGATCATCTCCTCGACCTCAAGAAAGAGGTCGCAGTAGATAACGCAGACGTTGCCAGTTGTGGGTATCTCACCAACGCGAAGGTTGAAGCGGTCCTCTCCAAAGCCAAGGACTCGCAGAGCCAGTACCTCCTCAGCCCTTATGGAACTGAACTTGGCCGTAGCCAAATTGCAGGGCGGCGTTTTGAGGTCAGCAACAACGTCCCCTCAAATCTCACGAAGGGCTCAGGGTCCAACCTGTCCGCTGTTATTTACGGCAACTTTGCAGACCTGCTGATCGGCCTGTAAGGGACGCTGGAGATCCTTGTGGACCCCTACACCGACTTCGCTAAAGGCACGACAGGTGTACGGGCTCTGCAGGCGATTGACATTGCAGTTCGCCATGCCGAATCGTTTGCGGCGATGCAGGACGCGATTGCATGAATACGCGCCACTATGTATTGCGAAATATCTGATTCTTTACGAGTCCTGTTTTGAATAGCCTGGTCTTTCAATGGTAATGGATTACTATGTTTGGGATTTTTTGTGAACTTGGCTGTGGCGGGAGATTTGCTGCGGAAGAAAATAGATGAAATTTTTCCAGGCAATCATCCTTTTTGTGTCTTGCAAGTTGGCGCTAACGACGGAAAGTCATTCGACCCTTTGTTTGAAATACTTCAACGCAAAAACTGCAAAGCATACCTTCTTGAGCCAATTCACTATCTTTTTAGTGAGCTTTGTTCTCTGCATGCTAGTAGCCCCCGTGTGACATGTATAAACACAGCTATTAGCGAGACTAATGGACGTTGTGAAATTTCTTACGTTGACCCAAAAGTTGCCCACTCTTGGCAGCGCGGCATCGGGTCGCTTTACACAAATTTCCACATGTTTTCGGAAACATCATCTGAAATCATAGTCAGGGAAATGGTTCCGTCGTGCACATTTGAAAATCTTTTTTTAAACTATGGAATTTCTGGAATCGACGTCTTGGTGACTGATTGCGAAGGATTTGACCCGGAACTTATAAACCTCTTTCCGTTCCATCAAGAGTCTCCAAAGTTGATTCAAATAGAGCTCGACAGAAACTATCTTTCCCCTCAGCTATGTGCGTCTACAATTGAGACATTGATCATGGCTGGATACCATAATTTTTCAACTGATGGCGATGATTTGGTTGCTTGGAAAGAATTTGAGTGAAGCCTCAGGTACTTCTCCTGTTGATGCAACGTGGGTCATCTAAAGGCGCGTTGATCCTCTAGACATTGGTTGTCAAAACCTTGGACACTTAGAGACATCGGGAGACTGAGCAATGCAACTCATGACTGTGAGTGCTGCTGCAAGGCACCTCGGGTATAAAAGCCGTTCGCAGCTCTACAAGCTGATGAATGACGGCTGGCTGGACGCACATGTGCATGTCCAGATGCCAAGCGGGCAGCGTTTGCTTGACGTTGATGGATTACAGAAAATTTCTGCAGGGCTTATGTCAGTGGCGTGTTGACAGCGTTTTCCTTAGGCGTTAGTGGTTGAGCTGCAGGGATTTGGGACTATTCCTGCTCGTCTTCTAAGCGTTGACGGTGTAGTGGAAGAGCCCACCAGATGAAAGCTTCTTTTTTACTGATTGTGCCTTGGTTGGCACATTCAATGTCGGCAGCATTCTTGTCTGCCCAAGTAATACTTTTTAAGTCCTCAAGCTTGGTGTATTCGCAGTAGCAGTGTGCTGTAGCCAGATCTTCCATTAATTCTGCAACCTCTCCCCACATGGTCATTTGGATGTCCATGCAGGATTGGTGAAACTCTGAATACTTTGCAAGAGTCTCTGATTGATCAGTAGAAAGTTCCGGCTTTTCCTCTTTGTCATGCCAACCCCCATCAAAGGCAATGGCTGGATCTGCCAACACCAGTGGGACCAAGAGCAGCAGTAGTCGTTTCATGTCGTCATTTTGCTGATGACGCTGGTCCTTTTACTGATCCTCCGTCCAGGAACATTGATGCGCGTACTTCCAATAGATGTCGGCGTGACCGCTGACTACCAGCTGTTGCTGGACGTTCGAGCCATCAACAGATAGTTCCGCCACGGTGCGGCCATAGCGATCCGTGGTGATTCGGCGGATGCCAACGGTGCGTCCGACGACCAGTGATCGGAGGTGATCGCGTGCCTCAATGGCTGTGATGGGATCTGCTCGTTTGCCCTGCAGTTCAGAGGTGTCGATGCAGGCGAGCCGAACCCTCTCTCCGGTTGTCGTGGTGCAGGTATCGCCGTCGTAGCAGGTGGCGATCACAACGGATGCAAGAGCAGCAAAGAGCATCAGTGACGTAAGAGGTTGTGACCAATGACTGGTTCACCGCGACAAGGACCTTGGGATCCCTTGTCGGAGGAGGACCCTGCGGAGCATTCGCTGTCTATTCGGTCCCTCTAAGTCTTGCTTGTCGTACTCCTGAGCGGGTGGGTGCTGGGAGCCGCTCTCCGTTTGAGCTCTCAGTTGGCCGGATAAGACTTCAGTCGACGAGTTCAGTGTCTATGCGGACAAACCAGTCGTTCTCATCCGCGAATCTCTTTTCGATGCGGCGACGAGTCTCAGCAACGTGTCGGCGTTGTGCCCACAATTCGCCAACGAACTTTGCGAGTCGTTCGCGGTGATCCCCACGTTGCATTGGCACCGAGGGATCCTGCTCCGTTGTTTCTGGATAACCAGTGGTCATTTAGATCGGGATGGTTGAACTCAACCCTTAGCCAGATCTTTGGTTGGAGGCCATTTCCCAAAAAGAAACCCCGGAGGTGTCTCCGAGGTCGCTAACCCTTTCGGTTGATCCCCATCACCCGACCGGACTGGACAAAACTAGCCTCGTTGGACTCAGAAGTGCCAACAAATCCATATTCCGGACATAGTGCGGTGAAGTTCTGTACCGACTCTTAAGACACCAAATGTGGGGCTAGGCAGTGGCTAAGAGCTGGGCCATATTGTCAGTTCCCCCATCACCTGGCCCGATGTGCGCGTCACAGCGGGTTTTTTTATGCCTTGAAGCACTAGCAGTAGCGCTTTTGGGGCATTTCGAGGCTCGAGGCTGCAGGCAGGGGGCCACTTGGTCTGTGGATAACGCGTGGCAAAAAGAAACCCCCGCCGAAGGCAGGGGCTCCAAAACGTCTCCCGGGAGTGTGACCTTGTTTCCACCCCGTGAGGCGTTTTTCCTCACAAGACAAGCATCCCTACTCAACTGGCACTGTGACAGTCGTGGGTGGACGGCTTGTCGCTTGTCCTTAGCCAGTTTCTTGAGCTCAGCCCATCTCCATGACTCCTCCTCAGTGACTGGTTTTTAGGCTTTCCAGTCACTGCGGGGCCTCGGCTGAGAACGGGGCCTCACACCATTTCCAGACAGGCGGAGTTCCGAGCGATGGTGTCTCCGCCGCACCGAGCAGATCCGCGTCCCGTCCCGATGCCCCTCAGTCGTAACCGTCCTGATCACGCCTAAAGCGTGTGAACTGCCACCAAATCGCAGACAGGGTGATCCGGCCAGCCGTCGGAACAGATCACCCGAGCCAAGACCGTCGTTCCCTCGCCGATCTCGTCTCATCTCCACCACTAGCCACGGATCATGAATCGCGACTACATCAACTGGCTGGAGACGCTGCCCTGAAACCACAAGCCGCAGAAGGTCAACTTATGAATGGGTGGCTGGGCGCCACTGCCTGAAGAAATTGATCTGCCTGCTTATGAGGATTGGCAGGGTCGCGAGAATCAGCGCAATCCCAAGGGGCTGATGGCTCGTCTGCGGGGTTGGGTGAGCCGCTGACTATCTCTCGTCGTATATGTCCGCGTCACTCAGTTCTTCAATGCAGGCTTGCTTGTCCACCTGACAAAGCAGCTTCATCAGATTGTTGCGGTCATTTGCCGAAAGCTCGCCATTGATTTCCCACTTCAGGCAGGTTCTTCTTTGACAGCTAGCCGTATGGCCTTTGAGGACTTCAAACATTTCAGCCTCCTGTTGGCTGATGATTTGATCCTTACGACGAATAAGACTTCCGAGCCCAGAGCTGTTTTACTCATTCTTATCCCGCCTCAGAAGCCCAGCCCATCTGCTTCTGCCACGTCGGCGCCCAGAACTCAAACTCTTGGAACAATGTGGGTCACAAGCTCAGCGTTGACCCAGTTGATGACGCCAGTGTCCACGTCTGCCAACTGGAACGATATGGCTACTTAAGGGTTCTGAGGTACGTCTCCGTAGACGATTTGAGCCACCACCAGGACCAAGCCAACGACGGGCAGAACGAATGGAATCATTTCCATCTAAACCACTACATGTGTCTTAGGGGGCTTGGGTGCGAGTGGATCGCACTGGCACATGCCACTTTTTGAAAGTTCATTTGGAGGCTTCGGATAGGTACTTCACATCGTGGCGATGCATCTCTCGCGTACTCAGCTATCCCGCCTCAGGAGGCCAGCCCATCTACTTCTGTCACGTCGTCTCGCCTGTGGCGTTGGGGTAGGAGTGGCCGAATGCGTGAAGGAGATGATGACTGTTCAGTAGACAATGGGTTTGCGACCGCTTTTGCAGTTCAAGCGTGCAATCTCAAGCGAGGTGCTGATGTCGTTATCGCCGCCTGCCCCTCTAAACCTGTAATAGGCCTCGGCAGCTTGTCTGTCGCCGTGCTCTCCCATCAACTCTTCCATCAAGCACTCTCTTATGGCCTCTCTCTCCTCTAACGAGTTCACCAACAAAAGGACTGGTAAAGCGATTACCGCGCTCCAAGCGGCGCGGGTCATCAGTGTGGCCGCCCTGTTCGTATCCATACGCCAAGGATGCCAGTGATCCAGGTCTTTGGAACGATGTGGGTCACAAGGTCAGCGTTGACCCAGTTGATGACGCCAGTGTCCACGTCTGCCACCTGAAACAGGGTCGGGACCTTGGGGTTTCTGGCGCCACCATCCACCCAGATCACGTCAGCCATCCGCCAGTCGCTGCCGTCCACAACGATCACGGTCATGCCTGCCTTGACATGCAGAAAGACAGGATTCGCCTTGGGTGCTGCAACACTGCTCGCGTGGTCAACCGACTATCGCTCACTAGAGCAGTTATTTGTGGATAAGGGTAAATGTGTGCGGAAATAATTTAAAATTGATTGTATTATGGATTGATAAATAAAATTCAAAGCATACGAATCCAAGAGGTGAGGAGTACCACTCTCGGACTCGCAGCCGTTGACTTGCTCAGCCACGCGACACGATATTTATAAGGTACTGGCAATAGAGATGTGAATGTAGTCACGATTTAAAGACGAACGAATACGACTGCTGACGTAGGTCGTCAGCCGTATTCGCTGTCTTGAGGAGTCCAACACTCAAAGACAACCCTATTTAAGGTTTTTTTTGGACATTTCAAGTCTTTTAAGGCTGTACTGTGTTGGGTTCCAGACTTGTCGCGTTGCCTGCTCCGTGAGTCGTTGGTCTTATCTCTAAGAGCTCCATTCTTCTTCCCCTTCCATCTCCAGTCCATTCACTACTGCTGTTGCTGCATCCGCTGCTGACGCTTCGTAAGTGATTCCGGCTGTGAGACCAGTACCCCTTCCCACTGCGCCACTCGGTCCACCAATGTCGTTTCGTCAATCCACTGCGCGTAGTGCTTGATGTGGGTCTTGGCGTCGTGCCCCATCAGGTTTGCTGCGGTGAAGACGTCCATCCCCTCTCCGCACTTGTGGGCGCGGAAAGCGTAGCCGTGTCTCAATCCGTTGGCGGTCAGGCCCTTGGTTTCCTTTTGGAGCGACTTCCAGACGTGGTTGCCCTCAGTATTTTTAAAGCGGGTGAGTTGCTGTGTGAACTCATCGCTGACTGCTTCGTTGATGCCAGGCGCCGTCCGACCCGACTACGAACGTTGGGAAGCGTGGCTGCCATCAGGCGAACGTGTTGTTGGGTCAACGCTGCAAGACATAAAGGCGCGAATCAAAACAGCTGTGGCGACAGGTGGTTAGACCATCCATATGCCCAACAAAGACCGCAGCTTTCACGAGCCGCCAAAAAAGTCTGGTGGTGAGGGGTGGCTGTACTCCGAGCAGTAGCTAGGAACGATTTGAAGCTGGATCTCCGACAGACGTGTAACTGAGTACACAGTTTGTGTTGTTGAGTCCCAGACATTTTCCGGATTGAACCACATTGTTTCTGGAATTCGTGCACTGTGAATTGGTCCTCCGCCCAAATTGCGGTGACTCCCTATACCTGGTCTGAGAATCATCAAGCCGACGTAGCAATGCGTCAGCTTGAAGAATGTCGTGTCCCATGTGAGTGCCCCCGCTGCGTCTCTGCCTATTACCGATTGCAGAGAATTCAGCACGATAAAGAAACGCGTGAGCTGCGAAGACCCTCACATCATTACGTGCAATACGACTAGGGGATTGTTGTGGGAAATTCTTACCGTGATTTTCTAGAAGAAGAGATCGAGATCCATCGATTATTGCTTGCTCGCGATTTGATAAGTTCCACGCACCAAGGCTCTGACTTACGATTTGGGACCCTCTTAAGTAAAATAAGGGAATTAGAAATTCAGCTTGCTGAATACGAAGATCAGTTGGCCGCTTAGTTCTCATGAAAGATGGTTTCCTGCCCCCGCTTGTGCGCGATTGCTGCTGTAGCTGCATCTGCTGCTGACGCTTGCTGAGCGTTGCCGCCATATCCTCCTGAGCCGGTGACTCGGCGGCGGATTCTGCTGCATAACGCCATTGAGGCTTGGCAGACGATGCAGAAGACAGGCTGGAGACGTTGTCCGCCGCCTGTGCGCTGATCAGATGAGGTCGTAGGCCCTCAATACCTGAACGCGAATGCCCCCAAGCTTTTGCCACGACTGCAGCGCATCCTCCTTGGACTGAAAGGGGAGCCAATCGTCTTCTTCTATGCGGCGCTGGATATGAGCCGCGATTCTCTGGGCTACGACCGCGTCGCTTTTAAAGCGAACGCTGATGGGGTGTCCATTAATTTTCATCTCCATCAGCTAATCAAGAGTTCAGTCAGTTTGCCTCTTACTACTGCTGTTGCTGCATCTGCTGCTGACTTAGCGATTCAGGCCGTTTGGATTGGCTTGCTGCTGCCTTTGTGATGGCTGAGAACGGGGCCTGATCCCATGTCCAGACAAGCGGAGCCTTAGGTGTGAGGAATATGGCCCCGCCGCACCGAGCAGATCCGCGTCCCGGCCCGATACCCCTTATTCGTAACCGTCCTGATCACGCCTGAAGTGTGTGGGTTGCCACCAAATCGCAAACAGGGTGATCCGGCCAGCCGTCGGACAGATCACCCGAGCCAAGACCGCCGTTCCCTCGGCTATCTCGTCTCATCTCCAAAACTAGCTACTGATCATGAATCGCGACTACATCAACTGGCTAGAGACGTTGCCCTGCAACCTCAATCCGGAGAAGGTCAACGTGTGGATGGGTAGCTGGGCGCCACTGCCTGAAGAGATTGATCTGCCTGCTTACGAGGATTGGCAGGATCGCGAGAATCAGCGGAATCCCAAGGGCGTGATGTCTCGCCTGTGGAGTTGGGTCAATAGCCAATAAGGCCTCATACGCCGATTCTCTGTAGCCATCGCGACTTGATTATCGGACTGTCACGGAAGAAATCCTTGATCCC
>NZ_UCNM01000011.1:0-142729 GCF_900473975.1 Synechococcus sp. N26
CTTCTTTGATTCGGTTAAGGCTGTTGGAAGTCAGCCCCGCCGATAGAGGGGGCTGACATCACGCAATTAATCAGACATCACTAGGGTCTTGCCCCGCAGAGCTGCGGATTCTCTGGACTGCTCATCTGGAGAAAAAGACGGATGAGGCAGGGGGTGAGATCCCTGCCTTTTTATTGCGAGGGCTCATCCCACCCCAAGAACCCAGCCCACCTGCTTTTGCTACCACGGAGCCCAGAGCTTGTACTTCTCCTTCGTGGGCTCGCCTCACGGGCGTAGCCCACTACGCGAGTGAATTCGTGGTGCCCCTTATGACCAACTTGCTCGTGCTTTTCGCAAACCATCCACATCTCATGCACCTGGGAGGGGCGGCCTCCCTCCTTGTCCTCTTTGCTGCGATGCAGGACGAAATCGCATAACCACGACCGGTGCCAGCTCTGGTGCAGATGGTGCCCGGGGGGATGCAGACCCCTCGGGCTTTACCTTCGTGCCCTGAATCGCTACCTTCCGCTGAGACTAGAAAGCCATGTCGTCGCGATGAAAATTTTTCTGACTTTATTTACCGTATTTGGGATTGCAGCGTTCACACCCACATCAGTTCAATCAGAACAAAAAATAAGTGAAAACGATACTTTCAATTCGTTTTGGTCTGGGGCTTCGCAAGCCGGTGCAGGAGTGATTTGTCACGCATACAAGGAAGGAATGATTGAGGTAGATCAAGCTCTAGACTTGATATTTAATGAATATCTTGTCGCATACAATGTCGAGATGGATTCATGGGATCCAGGAATTGATTGGAAAGGTCAAAGCTTGGGCAGCTCTTTTGTGGCTTCTTTTCGCAAGGAGCTTGATAGAGCTGGATGCGCATCTCTGAATGCTCCTAACTATCTTTTTGCTACTGATGGGGACAGCAATGCAGTCACTAAATCTATTCAAAAATCAATTAAAAGACGTGCTGGAGGCTTCTAAGGGGTCCTTTGCATAGAAATGCTTTCGGGTCACCCGAAGTCGCGTTGTTTGCCTAAGCACGACCGTTTGAAATTTGTTTGGTCTGAATTAGTGGCTTTTACGCGGTGCTACCTCTACGCCATTCATATAAGCGGTCATTGAGAAGAGCAAAACTCAATTTAAGTAGCAAGTGATACGCAGGGTGCTGGGTCTCCAAAGTTGTGACTTCGGTGCTCCAGTTGATTTGCACCTCTGAGAGCGGCGATATCACCTCTGTGTAGGCGGTGGTTTCGCTTGTCAAAAGCTGTGATTCAACATGCAGTGGGTGACGCTGCGGCACGTGATTGAACTGGCTGAGGACAGCTAACGCCTGCGTCGCGCTTTGGCTTTTAAGGCTCGCTTGTTGCGCCATACGGCGAGATAACCGCCGAGCCCTAATCCAACCAGCAGGAGAAGAGGACTCATGCGTGTTCAGAGAGCATTAACCACCATCTACCTGACAGCCGACCATTGCTCCTGCTGCAGCTCCAACAGGGACTCCCACCCAACGGCCTTTGTCCCTGGACAGAGCCGCGCCTAATCCTGCTCCAAGCAATCCACCAATCACACTCCCTTGGCTGCAGTCGTTGTTGTCGATATCGACTTCTTGGGATTTCTGCGTAGAGGCCTGAGTCGAGCTGCCAGAGCAGGCAATCTCTACCTTTTCAGTCCAATTCCGTACGTATCCAGGCCTGTCTTTTGTACCAGGTACGTATTCCTCCCTGTACTCGTCCCGAAAACACTTCGTACTACGCGAATAACCAGGCTGGGAAACGGTTTGGGCTTCTGCGCCTACAACGACAACGAGCGGCGTAGCCGCTGTGCCAATCAGCAGGGACACAAGGAAAGGTTGGAGCGAGGGCATCGTGATTGTTCCTCTACAGAAAAGCTACTCCCATAGAGACGCCAAGGTCAGCTGATTGGAAGACACCGAAATGGGAAGTTATGGAACGCCAATGAGCCAAGTGAAGAAAGCTGCCGAGCGCCTTTCTCATCAACCTTCAGATCTCGACTACTAAACCCAAACGAAATTAAATATTATTTCACCAAATCACTCAAGTGATGTTGCCTGGCTGGCGAACTGCAGCGCTGATGCGCCAAAGACTTGTAGGCGCTCTTCTCAACCCTGCTCAATGATCTCCATCTCCCCTGGTCTAACCATTCTCTTAAAGCCACATCGACGCAGTTTTTATATCCTTCGTCGCTGTCAAACCTCTCCCAAGCAAAAGCTGAGTGAGCCGAAATGAGCAGAACAGAAAGGAGCACCGGCAGTCGTTTCACGTAAAACCCTCGAACCAAAGTTCAATATGGCTTGAAATATCCTAGGCCGCAAAAGGATCGCAACTTTCAGTAAGCGCCATACAATGCCAAGGGGTGAAGAGCGGCTGAACTCCGAGCATAAGAAAAAGCTATGTCACTTTGTGTCGAACACAGCAAAGGTGTACGAGCAATGGATAGACATTGGGGACTACAGCTTGGTTCTGTCCCGCCTAATTCATGTCAAGGTGATCCGCTGCAGCTCATAGAGCAGATCACCTGAGCCAAGACCGCCATTTTCCTGGCCATCTCGTCTCACTTGCATTCATAGCAATGAATCGTGAATCGCGTCTACAACACTGGCCGGAGACGCAGCTCTGCATCCGCAAGCCTGAGAAGATCAATCAATAGATGGAGAAATAGGCGCTACTACAGAACCAATTGATCCTTCTGGCCAAGAGGAGGTCCAGAATGAGTGATAACAAAGTGATCCGAAAACGCCGATGACGAGTAGTAGGGCCAAAAAATGGGACTGGCGAACGAACAGCAAAGAAATGCTGTCCTGGATTGCCGAGGCTGTCGTTGGTAGTTCATCAGCTTGGGATGAAACTGATGACGACGAGATCGACCCCATCGCAGTTATGGGGAGAACGGATAATCGCTCTGACTGGGTTGGTGCAACTACACCAAAAGGAAACCGTGGAACAAGATCGCCCCAGCGGCCCGATCTGGCACGGCGCTACTTCATCAGCCGTGAACAATCACCTGTAGGCAACTTCTTCGAGAAAAAGAAACCAGAGTGGACGCGCGAACAGCAGATTGATGCATACCGCGACTACGTCTGGGATGAGTGGCTCCAGAAAGGGAACATGCCCGACGGGGCTGACCGTTGGTTACGTGCGCGTGCTGCAGAGGTAATTGCAGGCAAAACCATCGACTTGATTTCCGACTCCCGCGAGTTCAGCCGAAAAAATGGAGGAGGCTTCATCGGAGAAGGAGCTCCTTATGACTGCCATGGCCATGTCGTCCGAGCCTTAATCCTGATCAAGGCTGGACGGATCACCAAAGAGGATTACTTCGCTAGCCAGGCTGAATATCTCCTGAAGATGGAGGGCGATCCGATTGGATTGGCCTGGAAGCAGGAGGCCAAGGAAATCATCGCGGCACGTGAGGCGGCCCAAGAGGAATCCAAATCGGACCCATGGTCTGAGTAAAGCTGCTCTCAAATGATCTTTGTCGGGGCTTACTCGATACGGTTGAGCCCGTTAAGCCGTCCAAGGTTTTGTGACGAACCGAACGCTCTGTCTCGGTCTACTCAGTCAAGACTAATCCTGCTGCCTACTTATTGGGTCAGCTGGAACCCATGACATGAGAGCAACCAAACTCACCACCGCTCCACAAGGCTTCGAGTACTACAGGGTCTGCGACAAAGAAGGTGTATGCCGCGTAGTCCGTGGGGTGTGGGCAGCCCAGCACCTCATAGAGGACATGCCTCACTTAACCGCCACCAAGACAAAACTCTTTCCAGTGGACTGGGGTTAGCGCTCAAGCAAAGCAACGTGGCATTAGCTAGTGGGCAGAGGCCGTGGCACCCAAAGCCGATGGCCACTAAAAAGAGATCCAAAGCCTCAATGTCTTTATGGCCAGGGTCAAGTGGGAAACAATGACTGACGAAAGTCAGGCCATGGCTAAGAAGGTCGGACTGATCAGCCTTGGTGGAGTCATCCTGTTGGCCCTCAGCAAGATGATTTTCCCCCTAGTCCTGCTTGGTGGCGGCAGCTATGTCGCCTGGAGAGCCCTATTCAAGAAGTAGGACGCAGTACTTTCACTAGGACGCACTTCCAAGTCAACCCACACAAATCAACTGCAGGGGAACAGGTTTCAAGAAAGCTGTTCAGGAGTTTTAGTCACACCCTAGCTAGCCAAAAGCCAGATGGGCACAAACGAGTTGCGATCACTGTGTCCTGCCCTGCAGAACAAGACCTACTTCAATTACGGCGGCCAAGGGCCTTTGCCCAATCCTTCCCTGGAGGCGATCACCGCAAGCTGGGCGTGCATTCAGGAGTTGGGGCCATTCACAGCAGATGTTTGGCCCTACATCGCCAAGGAGGTGAACAGCACCCGCCGCCTTCTGGCCCAGTGCTGCGGTGTTCCGCCCCATCGGCTTGCCCTCACTGAAAACGTCACCAGCGGCTGCGTGCTGCCGCTCTGGGGGTTGCCCTTTACCGAAGGGGAGCGGCTGCTGATCGGCGACTGCGAACACCCCGGTGTTGTGAGTGCCTGTGTGGAACTGGCCCGACGCCAGAACCTCGCCATCGATGTACTGCCGGTGAAGCACTTGCGGGGTGATCAACCCCAATGCGATGCCGCCGTGGTCGAGGCGATTGACCAAACCCTCACCCCCCGCACCCGTCTGGTGGTGCTGAGTCATCTGCTCTGGAACACCGGCCAGGTGATGCCGATTACCGCCGTCGCCAAGCAACTCCATCAACACCCCCAACAACCTTTCCTGTTGGTGGATGCAGCCCAAAGCTTTGGACAGATCCCCGTCGAAGACGCCGCTGCAGCTGCGGACATCTATGCCTTCACCGGGCACAAGTGGGCCTGTGGACCGGAAGGCCTGGGGGGCGTGGCGCTTTCAGAGCGTGTGGTGGCCGAGGCGTCTCCAACCGTGATCGGTTGGCGCAGCCTGCGTGATGAAAGCAAGGTGGATCTGAGCAGCACTGATCTGTTTCATCACGACAGCCGCCGCTTCGAAGTGGCCACCAGCTGCGTTCCCCTGATGGCCGGCCTGCGCTGTTCACTGCAACTGCTGGAGAACGCTGGATCAGCCCAACAACGCTGGAACCACATCCGAGCCCTCAGCGGCAAGTTCTGGCAGGCACTCCAGGGGCTGGATCACGTCACACCCCTGCTGGAAGTGCCGCCCGCCAGCGGACTGGTGAGCTTTCAGATCATTGGCGATGTGCCCCCCATAGAGCATGTAAAGCAGCTGGGGGGCCAGGGGCTGTGGATTCGCGATCTGGCAGACCCCAGTTGCTTGAGGGCCTGCACCCACATCACCACCACAGACGACGACATCAACGCTTTGGTGGCCGCGATCAGCGCCCTTTGATCGGCTCAGATCAACCGCGTCAGAGCAACTTGTTTCAAGACAACCTCAAACGCAGGGCGCGTTCCGCCTCCTCGCGATCATCGAAATGCACCTTTTCGGTGCCGAGAATCTGGTAGTCCTCGTGCCCCTTGCCAGCCACCAACACCAGATCGTTCGGTTCTGCTTCGGCAATGGCTGAGGCAATCGCCTTGGCTCGATCAGCCTCCACAAGCAAATCGCTACCGGCCGGGATCCCCACCACCACGTCATCCAGGATCTGCTGAGGATCCTCGGTGCGGGGGTTGTCTGAGGTGACCACCACGCGGTCCGACAGGCGTGCCGCAATCGCCGCCATCTGCGGACGCTTGCCCCGATCCCGATCACCACCGCAACCGAACACGCAGATCAGCCGCCCGGTGCAGAACGGACGCGCTGCTGAAAGCGCATTGTCCAGACCATCGGGCGTGTGGGCGTAATCCACCAGCACCGGGGGCAAATTCGCTGCATCCACCCCGTTCAGGATCACCCGCTCCATGCGGCCGGGCACGCCACCGAAACGGCCGATGGCCTCCAGCAGCACCGGCAAGGGCAGCTGCTGCTGAAGCAGCACCCCCACCGCCTGGAGCAGGTTCATCAGGTTGAAGCGACCCAACAGGGGCGAACGGAAACGACCCTCGCCCACAGGACTGATCAAGCGACCCTCCACCCCAGCAGCCGTCATCTGCAGGCCACTCATGTGCAACTCGGCCGAGGGATCCACAAGGGAGCTGCGCCAACAGGCTGCCCCAAGCCGTTCGGCCAGGCGCGCCCCCCAGGGGTCATCGCTGTTTACCACCGATCGCACGCCGTCGGCCAGCAGCAAAGGATCCGAAAACAGCGACGCCTTGGCCTCGAAGTAGTCCTCCATTGAGGCGTGGTAATCGAGGTGATCCTGGGTGAGGTTGGTGAACACGGCGCCCGCGAAGCGGCAGCCCGCCACCCGCTGCTGCGCCAGAGCGTGGGAACTCACCTCCATCGCCGCCAGGCCGCAACCTGCGGAGGCAGCCTCGGCGAGTTGCCCCTGCAGGCGGTCGGCAAAGGCCGTTGTGTGGGTGGCCGTGATGCTGTGGCCCGGCCAGCGGTTCACCAACGTGCCGAACAAGCCCACCGATTGGCCGGCCGAAGCGGCCAGATGCTCGATCAAATGGGTGGTGGTGGTTTTGCCATTGGTGCCGGTCACACCAATTAGGGCCATGCGCCTGCAGGGGTGATCCCAGTACGCCGCGGCGATCTCACCAATCCGACGCGCCACCGGCTCTTGGATCACCACCACGGGGTCGTCAGCAGCTGGCGGTTGCGCAGCAGCGGCTTCAGCTCCAATCACGGCAGCGGCGGCCCCGGCCTCAAGGGCTTGGGCCCAGAAGCTGCCTCCATCCACCCGTTCGCCTGGGAGACCGAGAAACAAGGTTCCAGGGCCGACGCGACGGGAATCGGTGGTGATGGCCTCCAACCCAGGGTTCACCAGCCCCGGCGGCACTGCGATGCCTGCGTCACGTAACAGGGCATGCAACACCTGCGTCATCCCGTCTCCCCTGTGCTTGGGGGAGTTTTAAGCCGTTCAGAGCGCCGTGGACAGACAGCGTTGCAACCAATTCAACAGTCCCTCACCCGTGAGCCGCGGGGAAACCCGGGGAAGCTCAGACCCATCGAGCGCGAGCACAGGCACCTCAAGGTCGTAGCGCGCCTTCAGCTCCTGGGGGGTGCCGGACGCATCAATATCGATCACGGTCAGCTCGATCGAGAGCCCCAGGAGATCGAGATCGCGCAAGCGAGATTCCAGGCCTTCGCAGAGGCAGCAACCGGTACGGCTGTAGAGGGTGAGCTGCTTCATCAATCGGGCACCGGGTCACATCCGCAGGGCGTGAAGGGATGACAGCGCAGCAGCCGTTTCACGGTGAGCCAGCCCCCTTTCCACGGTCCATGCTTCTGGATGGCCTCCAGGCCATAGGCGCTGCAGGTGGGCGTGAAGCGGCAGCGAGGCCCGATCATCGGGGAGATGAAACGCCGATAAAACCCAATCCCTGCCAGGAGAACAGCCGCCAGAGCCTGGTTCAACGCCTGTCGCAGCTTGGCCATCGGGCCGCCAGATACAGTGGCAGATTCGTGCATCGCTGCAGATGCCTGGAGCTGTTTCGGTTCCAGCATGGCCAACAACAGCACGAACTCAACACACACCTTCCCACCTATGTCTCGTTACCGCGGCCCTCGCCTGAGGATCACGCGGCGCTTGGGAGACCTCCCCGGTCTCACCCGGAAGGCCGCCAAACGGTCCTATCCCCCCGGTCAGCACGGCCAAGCCCGTCGCAAGCGCTCTGAATACGCGATCCGTCTCGAAGAGAAGCAGAAGCTTCGCTTCAACTACGGCGTCTCCGAGCGTCAGCTCGTGCGCTACGTGAAGAAAGCGCGCGCCCAGGAAGGTTCCACCGGAACCAACCTGCTCAAGCTGCTCGAGAACCGTCTCGACAATGTTTGTTTCCGCCTCGGCTTCGGTCCCACCGTGCCCGGCGCCCGTCAACTGGTGAACCACGGCCACGTCACAGTGAACGGTCGTGTGACCGACATCGCCAGCTACCAGTGCAAGCCCGGCGATGTGATCGCCATCCGCGAGCGCAAGTGCAGCAAGAAGCTGGCTGAAGCCAACCTCGAGTTCCCCGGTCTGGCCAACGTGCCCAGCCACCTCGAGCTGGATAAGTCCAAGCTGAGCGCCAAGGTCACCGCCCGTTGCGAACGCGAGTGGGTTGCCCTGGAGATCAACGAACTGCTGGTGGTGGAGTACTACTCCCGCAAGGTCTGATCCAGATCCGCAGTTCACAACCCCACGATGCGCAACCCTGGGTTCAGGGTTGCGTTTTTTTTGGCTGATCCCCAGGCACTGCAGTCGCTCACCGGCCACGACTGGCTGGGATTAATCCACCCCGTGCTGATGATCCTGTTCGTCTACCCGGTGGTGGGCGCCACGATCCGACTGGGAATCCTGGCGCGAGAAAAGCGGCTCAAGATCAACCCAATTGCCGACACGGTGCCGGTGGAGCATGCGCAGCATGGGGCCTGGGTGACCGGCGGAGTGCTGGTGGCGGTGCTGATCGGCCTGGGCCACAGCCTCTGGAGCAGCCATCCCCTGGGTCTGATCGTTACCGGCAGCGCTGTGTTGTTCAGCTTCGGGCGCCTGCTAACGACCCGGCTGGTCTGGCAGCGCTTTCTCTGGGCTATCGCCAGTGCCTGCGGCCTGCTTCTGCTGGGGCTGCATCCGGCCGTGGAGCGGTTCAGCGATGTTCCCTGGAGCCGCCTGTTCTGGCAGTCCCATTTCTGGATGGGGATGTTGCTCACCGCCCTGTTGCTGAGCTCAACGGCGCTGCAGCCCTTGATTGGTCATTCCGTGCAGGCCAGGCGCATTCACATCAGCAGCAATCTGCTGGTGGCTTTGCTGCTGGCCATGCAAGCGATCTCGGGAACGCGAAATCTGCTGCTGCACTAAGCCAAAGCTGAAAACTGCTGACGCAACCAGGGAAGGCTCAGGCCGATCACGTTGGAATAACAGCCATCCAAGCCATCGATGCAGAGGCCGCCGCGGCCCTCGAGGGCAAAGCCACCAGCGCATTGCAGCGGTTCTCCACTGGCCACATAGGCCTCGATCTCGGCCTGGCTGAGCGCGGCAAAGCGCACCACCGTTTCCACGCAAGCCAACAGCTCAGGTTGTCCGCGACGAATCAGGCAATGGCCCGTCAGCAGAGATCCGCAGCCGCCAGCCATCCGCTGCCAACGCTCGATCGCTTCGGCTGGCCCTGAGGGCTTGCCGAACACCTGCCCTTCAAAACTGAGCACCGAATCACAGCCCAGCACAGCCGTGATCTCGGCATCGCCCACCGGGTCAAGCGTCTGGGCAACAGCTGTGGCCTTGGCCTGAGCCAGGAGTTTCACCAGCTCTGCGGGCTCCGCATGCTGGATCTGGTCTTCATCCACACCGCTGACGCGCACCTGATGCGGGATTCCCGCTTGCTCCAGCAAACGGCGACGCGCCGGCGAGGCGGAAGCAAGCATGAGCACGGGAACACACCGCAGAACAACGCTCCGTAGGCTGCCAGGGACGGAAGGCTTCGCCATCGCTCACCCCACCGACCTGCTGGATCGACGCAGCCGTGACCGGGCCTGCCGGGCCATGGGATGCCTGCCCTTCTCTGAAGCCCTATACCGGGATCTTCAGCAGCAAGGCTTGGATGCCGGCGACCTCTGGAGCGAACCCAGCCGCTACGGCCGCAAAACACGCTGGTTCCGCAACAGCGAAGCCCTAGAAGACGACCTGCGTTGGCTGATCAGCGTGGGCGTGCTGCGCCGGGAAGTGGATGGGCAAGGGCTGACCAGCCGCTTCAGGCTCACGCCCCTGGGTCGCCAACTCCTCGATGACGACCCTGCACTCCTGCAGCGTTCGATTCCGGTATTGGAGCGTCTGCGTCACAGCCTGCGTCGGCACTGGCCGCTGTGACCCGCACCACGCCGCGGCCCCTGATGGTGCTGGGCACCTCCAGCGGTGCCGGCAAATCGCTGATGACGGCGGCACTGTGCCGGGTGCTCCAACGCCGTGGGGAACAGGCGCTGCCCTTCAAGGGGCAGAACATGAGCAACAACGCCTGGGTGGATGCCGATGGCGGGGAGATGGCCTACTCCCAGGCCATGCAGGCCTGGGCGGCGGGCCTTGAGCCCTGCTGCGCCATGAATCCCGTGCTGCTGAAACCCCGGGGAGACAGCACCAGTGAGGTGATCCATGGGGGCCAGAGCGTGGGGATCGCCCGCGCCGAGCACTACTACCGCGACTGGTTCCGCCCCGGTTGGCAGGCGATCCGCACCGGCCTGATGCAGCTCCAGCAGCAATGGCCCCAAGGCCGGCTGGTGCTGGAGGGGGCGGGAAGCCCGGTGGAAGTGAACCTGCAACGCCGCGACCTCACCAACCTGCGCCTGGCCCAGTACCTGCGGGCCAACTGCTTGCTGGTGGCCGACATTGAGCGCGGCGGTGTCTTCGCCCAGATCGTTGGGACGCTCGCTTTGCTGCGCCCGGTGGAGCGCCCGCTGATCAAAGGCATCCTGATCAACCGCTTCCGCGGCCGTCGGGAGCTGTTTGATGAGGGTCGCCAATGGCTGGAAGCCAACACCGGGGTACCGGTGCTGGGGGTGATGCCCTGGCTAAACGAGCTGTTTCCACCCGAAGATTCCCTCGATCTGCTGGAACGCAAACCCACCCGCGGGGCCACCGATCTGGAGATCGCTGTGCTGCGGTTGCCCTCATTGAGCAACTTCTCCGATCTCGATCCGCTCGAAGCTGAAGCCAGCCTGAAGCTGCGCTGGATTCAACCCGGGGAACCCCTGGGGCAGCCGGATGCGGTGATTCTTCCTGGAAGCAAGCAGACGCTGCGGGATCTCGAAGCGTTGAACAGCTCTGGACTGGCCGATCAACTCAGGGCCTACGCCCAGGCTGGGGGGTCCGTCCTGGGCATCTGCGGCGGCATGCAGATGCTGGGCAAAACGTTGAACGATCCGGAGGGACTGGAGGGCACCGATCAACGGGGACCCCAGAGCGGCTTGGGCCTCCTGCCCCTGGACACCACCTTCAGCGGCACGAAACGGCTGAGCCAGCGCAGCATCGATGGCCTCTGGCCCATGGAAACACCGCTGAACGGTTTTGAACTGCACTACGGAATGACCACCCCGGATCCCGGTCTTCGGCCGCTAAGCAGCGACCCTGGTTTGGGGTGGTGGGCTCCCGGGCCCAAGGGTTCGAGCGTGGTGGGCACCTACCTGCACGGATTGCTCGACAACGGCCCCTGGCGACGGGCCTGGCTCAACCGGCTTCGCGACCAACGGGGATTGCAACCGCTGGCCAACGATCCCAAGAACCACAGCGCCCACCGTGATCTGTTGCTCGATCGCCTCGCGGATGCCTTCGAGCAACATGTGAACCTTGCTCCATTGCTCCAGCCATGACGTCGATTCCGGTGCGCTGGCCCGATGGGCGCATCACCCACGAAACCATCGGCGAGGACTGGTTGGTGGCCGCCAGTGGAGCGGGCATCAGCATTCCCACCGGTTGCCTGGGGGGCAGCTGCGGGGCCTGCGAGATCGACGTCAACGGCAAGACGGTGCGCGCCTGCATCAGCACCGTTCCGGCGTCGAAATCAGCGAAACTCAGGGTTGAATTCGCCACCGACCCGCACTGGTGACTCGCCTTCGCCTCAGCCTGATGGCCCTGCTCACCGGCACCCTGAGCGGCGCCGGTGTGGCGGTTGTGATGGGCTGGATCGGCGGCTTAAGCCAGCGGCTCTGGGGAGATCCGGTGCTCGAGGGCTTGGATCGCAGCCTTCCCCTGGGCTGGTCGCTGCTGATCTGCGGCGGCAGCGGCTTGATCCTCTCGCTGCTGCATCACCCCGGCCCCACCACATTGCTACCGGAGCTGCGGGACACCCTGAGCGATCTGCGTGATCCAGACCAGGCGCCGAAACGCGATGAAGCTCGCGGTCTCCTCGGAGCGGCGCTGGCCCAGGTTGGGGGAGGTTGCATCGGACCTGAGGCCCTGATGAGCCGCATGGCCGCCCTGGTCAGTCAACGGATCTGGCGTGGTCGTGACCAGAAGCTTCAGGAAGCAACAGTGGCAGGCAGCCTCGCCTTTTTCGGAGCTCCACTGCTGGGGGGTGCTGTGGTGGGCGAGGTCACTCACCCCAAAAACCGCAAGCAGGCCTTCCTCGACCGCTGGTTGCCGGGCAGCCTCGGCGGTGTTGCCGGTTTTGCCGCTTTCAATGGCATGGGAACCGCCAGCGGTGGATCGCTGCAACGGCTTCCCTACATCTGGCCCAGCAACCTGGGGGAAGATCTCGGCAGCCTCAGCGCAGGCCTGTTGGGGGGACTCATCGGTTGCGGCCTGGGTTTGTTGTTTCTGCAGTGGCGAGGCTGGCTGGAGCAGCGCCAACTCCTGGCCCAATGGCCCTGGTGGCCGCTGCTGACCGGCCTGCTGTTGGGGGCCTGCATGCACTGGTTGCCGTTGGTTCCCTTCGCCAGGGAAGAGCAGCTGCGGCCCCTGCTGGAAGGCCAGAACTCAAGTGAGACCTGGGTTCTGCTCCTCTCCTCGATCGTGAAACTGCTGATGCTCGGCCTTTGCCTGGAAACAGGCTGGCGCGGAGGGGTGTTCTTCCCCTTGTTCCTGGTGGCCTGCGCACTTGGGATGGGACTCCACCTGCTGCTGCCCGATCTGGGCAGCCTGGGCAGCTGGTGCGGCGCCCTCACAGGTGCGTTGTACCGCTGCGTGCTTCCTGCACCCTTGGCGGTTCTGGTGCTCGGGGTTGCCCTCCTGCAGGGTCACGGCACAGCCAGCCTGCTGGTGGGCCTCGGCATGGCGCAGCTGATCAGGCGCCGTGCTGAGCGGGATGGTGGCCCTCCACTTCGCCCTTGAACACACGGCTGGCCCGGATGTCGGCCTCCTCAATCGTGATGAGATCCTGCTTGGTGAGGGCTTCACCCATCCGCGAAAACAACCGGTTGGCCTGGCGCAGACGGGCCCGGTCCAACGCATTGCGAACCGAGCGCGCGTTGGCGAAGAAAGGCAGCTGACGCCGACGCGAGACGTAGTCGGAGAACGCCGTCTCGGCCTTGGCACTGAACTGATAGTGCTGGGCCTCGAGGAGCAGGCCTGCAATCGCCATCAGCTCGTCGTCGCTGTAGTCGGGGAAATCGAGATGGTGCGCCACCCTTGAGGACAGACCTGGATTGGAGCTGTAGAAGGTCTCCATCCGATCTCTGTAGCCCGCAAAGATCACCACAACGTCGCTGCGCCGGCTCTCCATCTCCTGCAGGAGAATCTCAATCGCTTCGGCGCCGTAATCGCGTTCGTTGTCTGGCTTGTAGAGGTAATAGGCCTCATCGATGAACAGCACGCCACCCTGGGCACGCTTGAGCATCTCCTTGGTTTTCGGGGCGGTGTGACCCACGTACTGACCCACGAGATCGTCGCGGGTGGCCGTCACCACATGACCCTTGCGGAGGTAACCCAGGCGATGCAGGATTTGCGACATCCGCTGCGCCACGGTGGTCTTGCCCGTGCCGGGATGGCCGGTAAATGACATGTGCAAACTGGGCGCCGTGCTGGGCAACTCCAGTTGCTGCCGCGCCTGATCCACCAGCAACAGCGCTGCGATCTCTCGGATCCGCGTCTTCACCGGCGCCAGGCCGATCAGTTCACGGTCCAGTTGGTCCAACACCTCAGCCACACCGGAATCGGCATAGGCCGAAGCCAGATCAACTGAGGAGGGCATCGATCTCTGCGGCAAAGGCACGATCGGCTTCGCTCAGCTGGGCCTCGGGGCCGTCATCCTCCGGCCGGATCGTGATGTTCACGTAGGTGCGCCCAAAGCTGATGTCAGGAAAGCGCTGGGTGGCCTCGCTGTGGTCGCCGAGCTTGTCGAGAAAATCCCTGGTGGCGTCGTAGCTCTCAAACTCGAAACGACACTCGAGGCATACGGGTCGTTTCCGCTCCTGCCACTGATTCATCAGAGTCCCCGTTCAGCCTGAACCTGCTGGAAACCTAGAGGAGCGCCACCCGCTGACAGCCCATCAAGCGCCCAGACCAGGCCTCGGCGTAGGCCCGATTGGCGGCCTGCTGCTCGGGGTCATCGGTGTCCAGCGGATGCGGCATCGTGCCGGCGATGGCGGCATTGGTGACGCAGAACATCGACTTCTGGAAGCTGACGCAGATCTGCACGTGCACATCCGTTTGGCCTCGACCGTTGTCGTCGTACCAGAGGCTCAGTTCCTCGGGCAGGTGGCGGTACATGTCCTGCATGCAGAGGCTGGGGGGAATGCCCGCACCCATGCTCGGAATCGGGTCGGCGTAAAGGGCGCCGTACTTGAAATCACTTATGTCCGGTGAAATCTGCCGGGCCTGGGCGTTGTACGACACCGTTCCAAGGAAGGGCATGCCGCGGAAGAAAACGGCCTCCACGTAGGGCACCGCAACATCCACCAGAAAGGTGAGACCCGCCTCAGGGGGAAGCACCCAGATCTCTTCACCACCGATCGTCACCTTGTATTCAATCGGGCTTCCGGCCGCCGCCACCAGGCCATCGCGGATGTGATGCACCACATCGTTGACGCAGGTGACTTCCTTGATCGCGTAGCGGCGGGCCAGGTCGACAAAGATGTCGCTCATCACGCGCCAGAACAGACCGAGGCAATAAATCGTGGTGAGCGAACGGATGGCCTCGGGGGCGAAATCGGGATAAAGGCGGTTGTTGAGGGCCAGCAGAGGGTCCCGCGCCGACTTGCGCTTGATGATCCGCTGGCAGGCCTCGGCGAACTCAGGCGTGTCGAGGTAGGCATCCAACCCGCCGGTGCCATGCCAGAACATCGCCTTCTGGCAGTACTCGGCGTACTCAAAGTTGATGCGATCCCCCATCAGATGGGTCCAGAGGCGCTTGAGGTTGAACCCCTCATGGAAGAAGCGGAACACCGGGAAGGGATTGAGCATCTGCTGCTCGCCCTGATCCACCAGGTTCTTGCTGTAGGCATCGAGAACAAGCCCATAGCTCTCGAGCACATTCACCACCTGCAGCAGATGGTCGGGGGTGTCCTTGAGCAGCGGCGTGTCGCTGAGCAAACGACGGATCAACTCCTCCTGATCAGGAAGCACCGGAGGTTGAACGGGGGATGCGGATGTCGGGGTCATGACAGATCTCCAGTGATCAGGCTGAGGCCCGTGGTGGCCGCCTCACTGAGGTTCGACAGCAGCTCCGGAGCAAGGCCAAGCACCAGCACACCGAGGCTGAGGGCGATGGCCGGGGCCTGCTCCCGCAGCGCCACGCGGTTGAGGATACGGGGATTCACCACCTCGCCGGGGGCGATCGCCAGGCGACCGAAGAAGGCGCGATTCACCAACAGCAGGAAATAGACCGCCGTGAGTCCCGATCCCACCATGGAAAGCAGCGTGGCCAGGGGGAAGGGCTGAAGGCTGCCGCGGAAGATCAGGAATTCGGAAATGAAGCCGGCCATGCCGGGGATTCCGGCACTGGCCATCACCCCGATGATCATCAGAGATCCAGTGAGCGGCAGGCCGCGCTGGGGGTTGAGCAGGCCTCGCAAGACGTTGAGGTCGCGGGTGCCGGTCTGGGCGTAAACGACACCCACCACCAGGAACAGCACGCCAGAGATCAGGCCGTGGCTCACCATCTGGAACAGGGCCCCCATCAACCCAAGCGGCGTGGCGGCAGCGGCGGCCAGCAGCACGTAGCCCATGTGGCCCACCGAGCTGTAGGCCACCATGCGCTTCATGTCGGTCTGGGCAATCGCCGCAAGGGATCCGTAGAGCACTGAGATCGCAGCCCAGCCGGCCAGCCAGGGAGCAGCCACCTGCCAGGCGTCGGGGAACAAACCAAGGCAGAAACGCAGCAGGCCGTAGGTGCCCAGCTTGAGCAGCACACCTGCCAGAAGAACCGAAACCGGTGTGGAGGCCTCGGTGTGGGCATCCGGCAGCCAGGTGTGGAAGGGGAAGAGGGGGATCTTGATGCCGAAGCCGATCAACAGAGCACCCATCAGCAGCAGCTGGGCGGTCATGCCCAGTTCACCGGAAAGGATCGGCCTCAGGCTGAAGTCCATGGTTCCGGTGACCAGAGCAATGCCGAGGAAGGCACCCAGGATCAGCACGCCTGAGACGGCGGTGACGATCAGAAACTTCGTGGCGGCGTAGGCCCGGTTGGCACCACCCCATACAGCGATCAGCATCCAGAGGGGGATGAGCTCCAGTTCGTAGAACAGGAAAAAGAGCAGAAGGTTCTGGGCCAGGAAGGCACCATTCACCGCTCCGGAAATCACCAGCAACAGGGCGAAGTAGACCCGGGGGCGGTTTTCGATCGTGCGCGACGCGATCGCCGCCACCAGGCAGAGCACCCCATTCATCAACACCAGCGGCAACGACAAACCGTCCAGCGCCAAGGCGTAATCCAGCCCGATGGCATGCACCCAGCGGGCCTGTTCCACCAACTGCAAACCTGCGTCGGCGGCATCGAAGGGCAGCAGCAGGGCGAAGCTCGCCAAGCACTGCACCACCAGAAGCACGATGGACACATCGCGCAGGCGTGCACTGGACGGGGATCCCGGCCAGAGGATCAGAGCCAGAGCCCCGAGGAAGGGAATCAGAAGAAGGAGGGAAAGAAGCATCTCGGGGCGATCAGGTGAGGAACCAGCTCACCGCGGTGAGGAAAAGAACGATGGCCAGGAGCACCGTCAGCACGTACGACTGGCTCTGGCCGCTGACGCTGAGCTTGAGGCTGTCGGCACTGGCCAGGGAGAAGCGCGCCACTCCATTGAGAAGACCATCCACAACATTTCGGTCGAACCAGGAGGCCAGGCGAGAGAAGCCAGCCACCACGTTGACGATGGTGAGGCGATAGAAGCGCTCGGTGTAGAAGTCGTAGGCCAGCAGGTCCTGCCACCAGCGCAGAACAGGATTCAGCGAGCGGGACCAGGCCTTGCTCAGGGGGAGAACGGCGCCAGCGAGCAGGCCCAGCAGTCCGCTTCCCACCACAAGAGCTGCTGCCCAGAGGGGGAAGGCCAACAAACCATCGAGCGATTCAAGCCGCACCAGCAACAGCGGGGTGATCAGCACGATCACGGTGAGCGCCACCATCGGGAACGCCATCTGCCAGTTCACCTCGGCAGCCCGGCGGGACTTGATCAGGGAATCCCCCATGAACACATGGCGGAACACCCGCACCAGACCCATGGCGGTGAGTGCGTTGGTGAGCAGGAACACCGCCATGAACGGCACCGAGCGCACGCTCAGCAGCTCAATCGACTGGGCCAGGGCCAGGAAGCCACCCAGGGGCAGGAAGCCCACCAGACCAGCACCACCCACCAGAAACGCCGTGGTGGTAGCCGGCATGCGGCTGCCCAATCCCCCCAGCTCGGTGATGTCCTGACAGTTGGTGGAGGCAATCACGCCGCCAATGCTCATCGACAGCAGCGCCTTGGACACGGCATGGGTGAACAGCAGCAACAAGGCCAGAACAGGGATCTGCAGCGCAATGGCAATGAAGACAAGGCCCATGTGGGCCGTTGTGGAATACGACAGCGTGCGCTTGATGTCCACCTGAGCCAGGGCCACCAAAGAGCCACCGATCGCACTGATGCTGCCGATCACGAGCATCACGCCGATGGCGATGGGAGAGAGCTGAAGGATGGGCATCACCTTCAGCAGCACGATGGCGCCGCAGGTCACCACCACCGAGTTCCGCAGAATCGAAGCAGGGTTCGGACCCTCCATGGCTTCATCCAGCCAGAGGTGCATGGGGAACTGGGCGCATTTGCCCGTTGGGCCTGCAACCAGGCCCAAACCCAACAGCGTTGCCGCCAAGGGAGAGAGGGTGTCTTCAGCAGCCCAGGCGTAGAGGTCGTTGAAACCCATCACGCCGGAATAGCTGCAGAGCGCCACCACACCCATTAGCAGCAGCACATCACCAACGCGCTTGGTGAGGAAGGCATCCCGGGCTGCTGTAACCACCAGGGGTTGGGCGTACCAGAAACCCACCAATAAATAAGTGGAGAGCGTCAGCATCTCCAGCAGGAAATAGCTCTGGAACAGGGAGTCGCTGAGCACGACACCACTCATCGCACCCTCGAAAAAACCGAGCAGGGCAAAGAAGCGGGCCAACGCCCATTCCTTGTCCATGTAGCCCAGGGAGTACACCTGCGACAGCAAGCTGAGGCCCGTGATCAGTTCCAGGGCCACCAGGTTGGTGAGCGACAAGCTGAAGCTGATGTTCAGCTCCAGGTCAGACACGCTGAGCCAGGGGAAGGCCAGATCCACCGGCCCTGATTGGTAAACCTCCTGCAGGATCAGGCTTCCGTGGGCGAAGGCCAGCAGGGTGAGAAGAATGTTGAGGTAGGCCGCCGGTCGATGGGCATCTCGGCGGAACAAGCCACAGGCCCAAGGGAGGGAAACCAGCATCCCGATGAACCCATAGAGCGGGATCAACCAGGCGGTCTGGATGGGAAGCGAAAGCTCCGGGGTCAAAACGGCGAGCGGGATGGTGATCGAGCTGGTCGCTGGTTGGCCGGCGAATCTAGGAGCCGGTCAGGAGCTAAAGGGCTCTTTGTGAACGGCTGTGAGGAGGCTTTTATGCCTTCAGCTGCGGCGAGCTGCACCACTGCCGGCCAACACCGGCTCCACCTCTTTATGAGGACGGGCAATGATGTGAGCAGCGACGAGGCCGTCGCCCACGCGCTCGCAGGCATCGGCACCGGCACGAACAGCGGCATTCACTGCACCGGTTTCGCCACGCACCATCACCGTGACGTAGCCACCACCCACGTACTCACGGCAGATCAGGCTCACCTCAGCAGCCTTGGTCATCGCATCGGCTGCCTCAATGGCAGGAACCATGCCGCGGGTTTCGATCATGCCCAGTGCCACACCGGGAACGATGGGGGAAGGGGTGGCAGCGGGCTTGGTGACGGCTGAGCCGCCGCCGGATCCGGTGTTGGAAGCGCTGCTGCGACGGGTTGTGGTGGACGCACGACGGGTGGTTGAAGCAGGAGCTGCCTTCGCAGGAGTCGACGCGGGAGCAGGAGTGCTTGCCACAGGCTTCACGTCCACAGTCTTGTTCGCCGCGGAGGTGCTGCGGGTGGTACGACGACGGGGGGTGGGGGAAGGAGTGGCCATGGATTGGTAGGTGTGGAAGCGGAACGGAAACGGCGGAGGGAAATGAAGGATCCCTATCCGTCCGGATTCCAGAAATCGATGATGCCACCGATGGTGAGATCGGTGAGAACGGTGTTGTCAGGGCAGGCATGCCGGGCAGCCGAACCGCTGGCGGTGAACACCCAGTTGCCCTCACGGGCACCCACGGGGTCAACAGCCACCAGCTTCTTGCCCTTGTTGTTCTTGAGAATGCGCAGGTGCATGTGATCCAGACCGGCAACCCGGTAGGAGCAGACCAGCGTTCCCATCACCTGCATGATCTCCATCAGCTGGCCTTGCCTCCCGCGGGTTTGCTGGGGCTGGGGGATGGAGAGGGAGCGGAGGTCTTCGGGGGGTCGGGTTCCCAGTGGTCAATGATCCCCACGATCGTGAGGTCACTGGGATACGACTTGCTGCCGGCAGCTTCACGGGCGGCCGAGCTGCTGACGCAGATCACCCAGTCTCCAGGTTTCGCACCCACCGCATCGACGGCCACCTTTTTGGTGCTGCCATCCAGAACCACCTGGAGGTGTTTGTGCTCGAAATCGGGAATCCGGTTGGTGGAAACGAGCGGCTTGACGACCTTGACGATGAGCATGATCAGTGAGCCTCCGGAAGTTGCGGGTCGAGCGTGGAACCGACGACCTCGGCCGGAGCCGTCTGGTTGCGGTCGCGAATGGTGAGACAAGTGTGGAGCAGACCCTCATCAACGAGAGCTGCGTAGCGATCGGCGATGGCCTGGTTCACCCGTTGGCAATCGGCGATGGCCCGTTCCCGAGCACCCGGCACGCGGCCGGAATAGTCGAAACGCACCACAACCGGAATCGGCAGATCCCTGGACACATTCAGACCCTTGAAAATTTTCACGCCCACATCGAGATCGGGGGCGCCCTCCTCGACGGTGTCGAGGTGAGCGAAATAGGTGAGGTTGCGCAGATGCACCTCTTTAAAACCAATGCCAACGCCAATGAAACGCTCGGCGTGCCCGGCATCCGGGTACGTGCCCCCGTGAAGATCCTGCACGTAGTCGATCTGGGAGAAGTTATTGGCGAGCAAACGGGTCAGGAACGACACCATCCCGGCATCCATCGGTCCAGGAGCAGAGCTCTCAACGGCTTCAGCAATCTGTGCCATTGCTTGATCGGCACTCATCGATGCCGTGGCGGCATGCAGTTCCCTGGCGCAGAGCCAGCGGTCGAGCACCATTTCGCTGTCACGGCTTGGGGGATGCACCCGGATCGCATCGGTGTCGGTGTCGAGGCCGATCAGCAGAAGGTCAACGGAGGCACCGCAACAGAAGCTGTTTTCCACCGACTCACGGAAATCGAGCAGGCGTTGATGACCCGCCGCTGCCGCCAGTTCGTCATTGCTGCCATGGGCAGCGCAGCCCTGATGGGAGGGATCGAGGGAACTGAAGTGGTAGGTCACCACCTTCAGGTAACGGGTCGGTTCCGTGGAGGGATTGGGTGAACCTTCGCGGTAGCGACGGTGCTCGGTTTTGACCCAGCGGTTCACCGTGTTCTCCACGTCGAACATAGCGCCAGCGTGGGAACGGCGACGCACAGCGCTGAAGGGAATGCGCAGGGCATAGGCCACGGTGTGAGCCAACCGACCATCGGCACAGGGCGTCAGGTCGAGCAGATGGATCCCGCAGTCGAGCAGGAACTGTTCGAACTCCCGGGAGGCAGCACTGCCCGTACCGGCATCCAGGGGATCGTCCTGGAAGAAGCGGTCACTGAACAGCCGGTGGCTTTCGAACACGCACCAGGCGAACAGGGCACGCATGTCGAGGGGGCGAACCCAGGCCCGCTGCAGGATGTGATCCGGCAGATCAAAACCGAGTTCGGCCCGGCACAACCGCTGGGCCTGGGGAATGAAATCGGTTTCGTGCTGAAGCGCTGAAACCTGCTGGAGCAGGGGAACGATCCGATCAAAGCGGCCCTTGATCTCCTGCTCGTAGGCCTGGAGACGGGCATTGGCCGCTGCATCCGTCAACGGATGACGCCAGTGGGTGATCGGCAGAGAGCTGCGGCTCAGATTGAAAGGAACCGCCCGGGTGGATGCCTTCTCACGGCGGACCCAGCCCGGCTGAGTGGATGCGGGACGTTGAACGTCCTTGCTGGAGCGAATCCGACCACCACCGACCGGGGCGCCGCCCAGTTGAGCGGCCTTGCCCTCAGTGGTGAGGGCAAGGCGCCGATCAAGAGCGTCCTTGCGAGTGGAGGACTCCACGTCAGACGAGGTCTGAACGAAATCAGAGGTTGTGGCCAGCTGTTGAAGCTGACGTCTGGTAGGTGCCGAGGGGGCCTGAGGTCGCCCGCCACGGAGAGGCTTGGAGCGAACCATCAATGAATCAGCCCCGTGCGCCGCCGGAGACGGTGATCAGGGAACCCTTCTCGGTGTTGCCACTGGAACCGGTCACGCGGCTCACAGGCCATTCGTTCTCCTCGTTGCGCTTGCGCTCGAAGGGGGACATGGCACTCATCGGGCCAGGACGGCTGGGGTTACGACGGCGGGCCGAAGCACCCTCAGTACCGGTCACGTGCTCACCACGATCCCAGTCGTCACCAGTGATCTTTGTGGAGGAGCCCTCGCCGGTCACCCGGGATGCAGGCTTCTCGGAAGGCTCGCTGACCACAGCCACGGTGGGCTGGAACTGGCGCTGCTGACGGTTCTGGAACTCGCGGTTGTCGAAGCGGAACTGCTCGGTACCGGTCACCTTGCCACCAGCCATGTCAAAAGGGCCGGTGATGCGATTCCCCTGCTCATAGGAGGTACCCGTCACACCAGAGGCGGCCTCACGTTGCTGCTGGGCAGCACGGGCGGGAGACACCACGCTGAAGCGGGTCCAGGCAGCACCCTCAGGAGCTTTTCCGTGGGTGTCGGTGCCAGCGGGAGCGTCAGCGCCGCAGGCAGCGGCCAGCTGATCAGCACCCACGTAAGGGGTGCCGGTGACTGCTTCGCATGCACCACGCTTGTCGCCGGTCATCACACCACCCACACCAGGCTGGATGCCGGTCATGGCAGCGGAGGGGGTGCCAACACGCACAGGCGTGCGCTCACGGATGGCCTGAACTGCAGGGGTGCCGCAGTGCTGGCCGGCCTGCTCAAGACCTGCATAGGGGGTTCCGGTGACAGCCTGGCAGCTACCGGGCTCGTCGCCAGTCACGTTCTCCGAACGGCCCGTACGGGTGCCGCTCACCACCTGGTTGCGGTTGGTGATGCTGAAGCCAACCTTGGCGGCCTCGGGCTCGGGCTTGCCGCCACAGAACGCATTCACCTGCTCAGCACTCACGTACTGATCACCCGTCACGCGGTGGCAGGAGCCGAACTCATCGCCGGTCACCTGAGCGGAACGGCCGACCATGGTGCCGGTCACGCCAGTGCCGGAGAGGGTTCCGGAGAGACCCACCTTGGCGGCAGGGCGACCTTCGGTAAGAGGATCTGAACCAAGGTACTGATCGCCGGTGAGGCTGCGGTTGGCACCTGCTTCATCACCGGTAACGCTGGCGGAGCGACCCACCATCACACCACTCACAGGACGCCCCTGTTCGGTGAGGCTGTGGCCTACCTTGCGCGGGGAGGTCACGCCACCACCGCAGTAGGCAGCGGACTGGTTAGCAGAGATGTACTCGGTGCCGGTCACGCTCTTGCAGGTGCCGGGCTCATCGCCGGTGACCTTTTCGGAACGGCCGACTTCATTACCGGTGACGCGGTTGCCATGGCTGGTGGCGGTGACGCGCACCTTGGCCGGAGTGGTGGCAGCGGGAGCTGTCTGACAGAAGCTCTGGAAGACCTCGGCGCCCAGGTACTCGGTACCGGTGATCGAACGGCAGGTGCTGGCCTCGTTACCGGTGGTTTTCACCGAGCGGTTGGCCTGGGTGCCGGTCACGGTCTGGCCACCGGTGGTGGTGCTTTCACCCACCTTCCAGTGGGCATCAGCGGCAGCGGCTTGCTTGGCGCCGTGGCGGTTGGGACCGGTGGGGCGGGTCACACCAGCGCTTTGCTTGTTGCGGGCACCGGCCTTGGTGCGCAGCTCACGCACCTGTTGGGCGAGCTCACGGCTAGTGAGGTCAGGATTGGCCTGACGGGCAACGGCGGCTGCACTGGTGGGTTGCTTGCCAGCGGTTTTGCCATGCTTCGACATGGCTTCACGACGGGCCAGCACCAGCGCGCGGCTGGGGTTCTCGATGGCACGACGTTTCGGAGTGGCCGAACGGCGCTCTGTGCGGGCAGACAACTTGGGAGCCGGTGCACTAAGGGAAGCCTTTTCAGCGGCGCGCTTGCCACCGCAACCACAACTCTTGGTGGTTTCAGCGGGTGCAGCAGCAGGAGCGGCTGCTTTGGTTTGACGGGGAACATCAGCGCGGTTGCGATCGCGGCTGGTGTCGGCGGTCTTACCGCGGCGGGACAGGGCATCACGACGGGCGAGCACCAATTCGCGGCTGGGATCGCGATGGGGCTTGACCTGGGAGCTGCGCTTTGCAGGAGCAGCTGAGAAGGACGTGGTCCGCTGCGGAGCTACAGCAGCGGGGGTTGCAGGTGCAGAGGCAGGCTCAGCAGCTGCGGCCGCGTTGGTGCGGGTGGGACGGGCATCAGCAACGGTGCGAACACGGTTGGCGCCATCACCAGCCGCTACCGAGGACTTCTTACCGGAAGTGGTCAGCGCCTTGCGGCGTTCAAGTGCGAGTTCGCGACTGGAGAGTCTTGCCATGTCCGCCCGAGGATGTCGTCGTGAGGTGGAAGGGCACTTGCCCCTCCGGAAAAAGCTGGAGCCCTGATCAGGTCAGGGCTCGGAACCAAGGGTTCGAAGGATCAGCGTCCTTCGAAGACCACGAAGCAGGCACCCTGGCTCTGGGTGTAGGCGTCGTAACCGACGATGCGCACGTGGTGGTCGGGGTATGCGCGGTGGCAAGCCTCGAGCTCACTGACAACGACGTTCAGATCCTTCTCACCGAAGAAGGGGAGCTTCCAATACGACCAGTAGGTGGCCATGGAGTTGCTGGGGTGGACGTGCTCGACGAGCGGGCTCCAACCCTGGGCAATGATGTAGGCGATCTGGTCGTAGATCTCGTCCTGGGTCATCGGCGGGAGGAAGCCGAAGGTCTCCAGGGTGGCGACTGTTTGATAGTCACCCACGGTGCTCTGGAAAGGCATGGGGATCCTGGGTGTAAGAAAAAGGGGTGGCCGGTTGCATCAACCGGCCGTTGAGACGATCAGTTCTGGACGTCGAGCTTGTCGACGGTGTCGAACTCGAACTTGATCTCCTTCCAGGTCTCGAGGGCGATGGCCAGCTCGGGGCTGTGCTTCGCGGCTTCCGTGAGGATGTCGCGGCTCTCTTTCTCGAGATGACGGCCGGCATTGCGTGCCTTGACGCAGGCCTCGAGGGCCACACGGTTGGCAGCAGCACCTGCAGCGGAGCCCCAGGGGTGACCGTGGGTACCACCACCGAACTGAAGAACGGAGTCGTCGCCGAAGATGGTGACCAGGGCGGGCATGTGCCACACGTGGATACCGCCGGAAGCAACGGCGAACACGCCAGGCATGGAACCCCAGTCCTGATCGAAGAAGTTGCCGCGGCTGCGGTCTTCGGGCACGAAGGATTCGCGCAGCTGGTCGATGTAGCCGAGGGTGGTCTGACGATCACCTTCCAGCTTGCCGACCACGGTGCCGGTGTGGAGCTGGTCACCACCGGACAGACGCAGACACTTGGCGAGAACGCGGAAGTGGATGCCGTGCTTGGGGTGACGGTCGATCACCGCGTGCATGGCGCGGTGGATGTGCAGCAACATGCCGTTCTTGCGGCACCACTTCGACAGACCGGTGTTGGCCGTGAAGCCACCGGTGATGAAGTCGTGCATGATGATCGGCATGCCGAGTTCCTTGGCGAACTCAGCGCGCTCGTACATCTCCTCGGGAGTGTTGGCGGTCACGTTGAGGTAGTGACCCTTGCGCTCGCCGGTCTCCTGCTCGGACAGCTTGATGGCTTCCGCAACGAATTCGAAGCGGTTCTGCCAACGCTGGAAGGGCTGGGAGTTGATGTTCTCGTCGTCCTTGGTGAAGTCCAGACCGCCACGCAGGCACTCATAGACGACACGGCCGTAGTTCTTACCGCTCAGGCCGAGCTTCGGCTTGATGGTGCAACCCAGCAGAGGACGGCCGTACTTGTTCATCCGGTCGCGCTCGACCTGGATGCCGTTCGGCGGGCCGTAGCAGCTCTTGATGAACGCCATCGGGAAGCGGATGTCTTCCAGACGGAGGTGGCGCAGAGCCTTGAAACCGAACACGTTGCCGACCAGGGAGGTCAGAACGTTGGTGATCGAACCCTCTTCGAACAGGTCGAGGGGGTAAGCGATGAAGGCATAGAAAGACTCCTTGTCACCAGGGACGTCTTCGATGCGGTAGCAACGGCCCTTGTAGAAATCGAGATCGGTGAGGAGCTCGGACCACACAGTGGACCAGGTGCCAGTGGAGGATTCAGCAGCCACAGCAGCGGCAACTTCTTCCTTGGGCACACCTTCTTGGCCGGTGCACTTGAAGCAGGCCAGCAGGTCGGTGTCGAGGGGGACGTAATCAGGAGTCCAGTAGGTATCCCTGTACTCCTTGACCCCAGCGTCGTACTTCTTGCTCATGGGAAAACTCCGTTAGGTCGGTGAAGAGGTTGAGACGTTCGCGTGCCTCGTCAGAGGCTCAGCGGAAGATCTCAGTCCTTCTGACCCAGGAAGTTGCCGTTGCCCAGAGCAGGCTCCACTTCGCGGTGGGGGCGGGCAATGATGTGAGCGGCGACCAGGCCGTCACCGACGCGCTCGCAAGCGTCAGCGCCAGCGCGCACAGCAGCGTTGACAGCGCCAGTTTCGCCGCGAACCAGAACGGTGACGTAGCCGCCGCCGACGAACTCACGACCGATCAGGCGCACTTCGGCAGCCTTGGTCATGGCATCAGCTGCCTCGATGGCGGGGACCAGACCGCGGGTCTCGATCATGCCGAGGGCGATGCCCATGGTTTCGTTAGCCATTGCCTACCGGGAGAAGGGATGGAATGTTCGCTGGGGACATTGCTTCGCCAGAACCCTTCCCGTCAAGCGATTTGGACGACATTCCCGATCACTGTCCATAGTGAACCAAATAAGCCGGGCTTATCACCCTGTGCCTCACTGTTCCGGTCTGCTGTGGTAGTTCGTGTGATCACATCCCCACAAGTCGTTGTCGGCGCTGGTGAAGCTCCATAGGTTCACGTTGCGTCACCTTCCCAAAGCCTTGCTACGGGGTGGAATGTTCAACCCAAACAGGTGTCGCTGGGTCGAATCCAGAGATTGTTAGCTCCTAGCCCCAACCAGCCCGCACAATGGAGGCCCTCTTTTGACGGCCCTCCTTGGCGCTTCAGCTCACCATTGCCACGGGCAACCCCATCAAGGTTGCTGAAATCGAGGCCATGCTGGGACCTCTTCCTCTGGACGTGCAGCGTCAACCTGCCGATCTGGACGTTGAAGAGACGGGGAGCACCTACCGCGAGAACGCTGAGCTGAAAGCCAGCGCTGCCGCCCTGCGCACAGGCAACTGGGCCTTGGCTGACGATTCAGGGCTTGAGGTGGATGCGCTCCAAGGGGCACCTGGTCTGTATTCGGCCCGCTACGCCGAGGGAAACGACGCCAAGGTTCAGCGGATCCTGGAGGAACTGGTGGGATCGCCTTATCGGAGTGCCTGTTTCCGCAGCACGATGGTGTTGTGTGATCCCTCCGGCAACTGTCGTGCCGCGGCGGAGGGAATCTGCTGGGGCGAACTCCTGAGTGCCCCGGCCTACGCCGGCGGCGGATTCGAATCCTTGCTTTGGGTGCGGGAAGCCCGTTGCAGCTATGGCGAACTGAATGCGGCTCAGCTCAGCCGCCTGGGCAGCCGCGGGAAAGCGGCACGAGCTCTTGCACCACAGCTGCGTGAGCTTCTGCACCTGAGCTGATCCGAGCTGGTCTGAGTGCTCAGCGCAGCCTTGCGTTGCTGTTGATGTGGTCGATGGCGCGCATCGCCGCCGCGGCCGCCTCCTCCACATCACCTTCCCGTCCCGCCAGGGTGAGACGTCCGAAGGCACCCACCGCTTTCACGTCCACCAAGGTGATGTTGGAGGCCTTTTCCGCTTCGTTGGCAGCGATCAACACGTATCCGGCCGGCTCCGTCTCCAGGATGAACATGCTCATCCCGGCTTCGATCATTGAGCCGCGTCGGTTCTGCCGGTTGATCAGCACGGCATGGTCGGGGGTGATCGCCCGGATCACTTCCGTCCAGCTCACATCGGCTGGAGAACGCTGATCGATGGTGCTCCCGATCGCTTCCAGCACCACATCTCCGGAATGGAGCACCGTGCTCTGGTCGCGGTGATAGAGGGCCATCGAGCCGAACGCCCGCTCCACCACCATCTGGCCGAGACGGACGTTGCTGGCCTTCAGAGCGATGTCTGTCACCCGGTGCACCGCCATGCCCGGTGACACCTCCATCCAGAGGCAGGCATCTCCGGGGATGGGCAGAAATCCCTGGCTCACAGAACCCATGTAGGCCGCCAGTTGCGGCTGCAGCGAGTCGATGAAGACGTGGGTGCGCAGTTCAATCGACTGCACATGGCTGTTCTGCCGCAATAGCCGAGGCGACTCCGAATCCGTTGTCACAACACAGCTCGCCCCCCCCTGCTGGGGGGTCACCTCAGTGCCGGTGACGAGAGCACTACCGCCGCGTCGCCGCTCCCGAGCATCGAAGCTGGCAAAACGGGTCATGGCGGGGAGTGTACCGGACGAATTCAGCAGAAACGGGCCAATAAAGAGTTAGAGCCTGCGGTCTTGCGCCTTGAAAAACAGCCGATACCGTCCGGAGAACCCCTCTAGAGATCTTGCAATGACTGAGCAGTCTTCTTTGAAGCCAGTGGATCTCAACGCTGATCAAGCCCTTGGGATGGTGAGCTTCGGCCTGATGCAACGGCTTGCGCAGGACGGCCAGGTGGATCTGCCCTGGCTGGAGGCATCTGGAAATGCAGACAGTGAGCGTCTGCGCCAGCTGCGTCAACGGCTGGAACTGACCTCGTTGGCCATCGAAACCGGTGCTCCACTCACCACCGCGGAGGTGAGCATGCTGCTGGGGGCCCGCCCCGGAACGGAACGGGTGGAACGCGGTGGCCTCGTTGCCCGCCGGGTCAGCCGAAACGTCTGGCGCTTGAGCAAAGCAGAGGAGAGCGATCGCACAGATCGTTACGACGGATTCCGTCGCCGCCTTTGAGCTGCGGCAGGGCCTGCCTGGCTTGGGCGATCCCAAAGAGTTTGAGCGACCTTTCCACTCCTCAGCGGATTTATTCGCAACTTGGAGAGGTTGATCATCAAGGGAGCGGCCGATGGCCGGGCCAACGCTGCTGAAGGAGTCGGGGCCTCGCGAAGTGTTCTGCGGCCTCACCTCGATTGTGTGGCTGCATCGGCGCATGCCCGATGCCTTTTTTCTTGTGGTGGGATCACGCACCTGCGCCCATCTGATCCAGAGCGCCGCAGGGGTGATGATTTTTGCCGAACCCCGTTTCGGCACAGCCATTCTCAGCGAGCGGGATCTGGCTGGCCTCGCCGATGCCCACGACGAACTCGACCGGGTCTGCAGGGAACTGCTGCAACGCCGCCCCGAAATCCGCACGCTGTTTCTGGTGGGGTCCTGCCCCAGCGAAGTGATAAAGCTGGATTTGGCCCGGGCCGCCGAACGGCTCAACGAAGAACTGACAGGCCGGGTGCGGGTGGTGAACTACTCCGGCAGCGGCATTGAAACCACGTTCACCCAGGGAGAAGACGGGGCACTGGCAGCCCTCATTCCCCTGCTCCCCGCCAGCGATGAGCGTCAGTTGCTGCTGGTGGGAACCCTCGCTGATGCCGTGGAAGACCGGCAGATGCACCTGTTCCAGCGGATGGGCATCGAGACGATTCGCAGCCTGCCGCCCCGGCAATCGACTGACCTGCCCGCCGTGGGAGCGGGAACCACGGTGCTGCTGACCCAACCCTTCCTCACGGAAACCGCGCGCCTGCTCAGCGACCGCGGCGCCACGGTGCTCACGGCCCCCTTCCCGTTGGGGGCCGAGGGGAGTCGCCGCTGGATGGAGGCTGCTGCTGCTGCCTTCCATCTGCCTGATGAACGGGTTGCTGCTGTGCTCGACCCGTTAATGGAGCGCGCCCAGAGCGCCTTGGCCCGCCATCGCGCCGTGCTGGAGGGCAAGCGGATCTTCCTGCTTCCCGAATCCCAGCTGGAACTGCCCCTGGCCCGGTTTCTGCAACGGGAATGCGGCATGGAACTGGTGGAGGTGGGCACGCCTTATCTGAACCGCGAACAGATGGCTGCCGAGCTGGCCTTGCTCCCCGATGACGTCCCGGTGATGGAGGGGCAACACGTGGAGCAGCAACTGGACCGGGTTCGTGCCAGCCAGCCCGACCTGGTGGTGTGCGGGATGGGCCTGGCCAATCCGCTGGAGGCCGAAGGCATCGCCACCAAATGGTCGATCGAACTGGTGTTCAGCCCGATCCACGGCATCGACCAGGCCGGCGACCTAGCGGAACTGTTTTCGCGGCCGTTGCGTCGCCGGCAACTGATTCGACCTGGCCTCCACCCCAGCAGCCCCGACCCAACCGTGCACGCCTGATCCCATGCAACTCACGCTCTGGACCTACGAAGGGCCACCCCATGTGGGGGCCATGCGCATTGCCGCCTCCATGCACGGCGTTCATTACGTGCTCCATGCCCCCCAGGGGGACACCTATGCCGATCTGCTGTTCACGATGATTGAGCGGCGCGGACAGCGTCCGCCCGTCACCTACACCACCTTTCAGGCCCGGGATCTCGGCGGGGACACCGCCGAACTGGTGAAACGGCATGTGCGTGAAGCGGTGGATCGCTTCCAACCCGATGCCCTGCTGGTGGGGGAAAGCTGCACCGCGGAGTTGATTCAGGATCAGCCCGGTGCCCTGGCCCAGGGCATGGAGCTCACCATGCCGGCGGTGAGTTTGGAGCTGCCGGCGTACAGCAAAAAGGAGAACTGGGGGGCCGCGGAAACCTTCTACCAACTGGTGCGCAACCTGCTGAAGGAGCAGGCGCCAGCCAACAGCCAGCACGACCCCAGGGCATGGCAACACCAGGGGCGCCGGCCCCGGGTGAACCTGTTGGGCCCATCCCTGCTGGGCTTCCGCTGCCGCGACGACGTGCTGGAGATGCAGAAACTGCTCACCCTGCACGGCATCGATGTGGGCGTGGTGGCGCCCCTCGGGGCAGGCGTGGAGGATCTGCAGCGGATCCCGGATGCCGATCTCAACGTCTGCCTTTATCCGGAGGTGGCGGAATCCAGCTGCAGCTGGCTGGAGCGCAATTTCGGCATGCCCTTCAGCCGAACGGTGCCGATTGGCGTGGGCGCCACCCACGATTTCCTCGTCGAAGTGCACGAAATGCTGGGGATGGAGCCCCCCGCCCCCGACGAGGGCTACCGGCGCTCACGCCTGCCCTGGTATTCGGAATCCGTGGACTCCACGTACCTCACGGGCAAGCGGGTGTTCATCTTTGGCGACGGCAGTCACGCCCTCGCCGCAGCCCGGATCTGCAGCGAGGAACTGGGTTTCACGGTGGTGGGGCTGGGCACCTACAGCCGGGAGATGGCACGGCCCGTGCGGGCCGCCGCCAAATCCCTGGGCCTGGAGGCCCTGATCAGTGACGACTACCTGGCGGTGGAAGCGGCCATGGCCGAAGCGGCACCGGAACTGGTGCTGGGAACCCAGATGGAGCGCCACAGCGCCAAGCGGCTGGGGATTCCCTGCGCGGTGATCAGCACACCCATGCATGTGCAGGACGTTCCTGCCCGAATGAGCCCCCAGATGGGCTGGGAAGGAGCAAACGTGATCTTCGACGACTGGGTGCACCCGCTGATGATGGGCCTGGAGGAACACCTGATCGGCATGTTCCGCCACGACTTCGAATTCGTGGATGGCCACCAGAGCCACCTGGGCCATGCCGGTGGTGCCGGCGCCGCCGAAAGTTCCGGCTTGAGTGACATCCCAGGGGAGGGCGATGGCGCTCTGCAGTGGACGGCCGATGGGGAGGCCGAGCTGAAGAAGATCCCCTTCTTCGTACGGGGAAAGGTGCGACGCAACACGGAGGCTTACGCGCGCGATGTGGGCTGCAGAGAGATCAGCAGCGAAACGCTGTATGACGCAAAAGCCCACTTCAAGGCATGAGTATTTGCACTCATTTCTTTTTATTTAATTGAAAGAAATTCTGCTCTTGCAACTCAAGCAAAAGCCAGATCTTTCATTTCTTGGTGAAAACCAACCACTGCACATCTGCTGCTGTTGAATGAAATCGACTTCTCTTGCACAGGTCGCTGCATGACCACAACCCTGACGCGACCGGCGGACGGTGAAGGCAGCGTGCAGGTCCACCAGGACCCGGCACTGAACATCCAGGAAGAAACCCTGGTGATCGCGGTCTATGGCAAAGGCGGGATCGGCAAATCCACCACCTCCTCGAACCTGTCAGCCGCCTTCTCGAAGCTGGGCAAGCGGGTGCTTCAGATCGGCTGCGACCCCAAGCACGACAGCACCTTCACCCTTACCCACAAGATGGTGCCGACGGTGATCGACATCCTTGAAGAGGTGGACTTCCACAGCGAAGAGCTGAGGCCTGAGGATTTCGTCTTCACCGGCTTCAACGGGGTGCAGTGCGTCGAGAGCGGCGGCCCACCGGCGGGCACGGGCTGCGGCGGATACGTGACCGGTCAGACCGTGAAGCTGCTCAAGGAGCACCATCTGCTGGAAGACACCGATGTGGTGATCTTCGATGTGCTCGGCGATGTGGTGTGTGGTGGTTTCGCCGCCCCGCTGCAGCACGCCAACTATTGCCTGATTGTGACCGCCAACGATTTCGATTCGATCTTCGCGATGAATCGCATCGTTCAGGCGATTCAAGCCAAAGCCAAGAACTACAAGGTGCGGCTTGGCGGCGTTGTTGCGAACCGCTCGGCAGACACCGATCAGATCGACAAGTTCAACGATCGCACCGGCCTGCGCACCATGGCCCATTTCAGGGATGTGGATGCCATCCGGCGATCCCGACTCAAGAAATGCACCATCTTTGAAATGGATGATGCCGATGAGGCTGTGAAAGCGGTGCAGAACGAATATCTGCGGCTGGCCCAGAACATGCTCGACAAGGTGGAGCCGCTCGAGGCCACATCCCTCAAAGACCGCGAAATCTTCGACCTGCTGGGATTCGATTGATCCTCACTTGATCAACAAAGCCATCAACAAAGCCCTGGCCGCTGCAACCGGGGCCTTGTTGTGATGAGCTCAGCTCAAAGGCCAACGAGTTTCATCGACAGCTCCCACACCCGGCGGGCTGTTTCTGGATCAGTGGCCTTGTCGGAGAGTTCCTGGCTGAACTGCTGTCCATCCTTCTTCTGGCGGTTGCCCCAGCTCCAGTGCACCCCGGATTCGGCGAAGTCGGGATTGGCCACCACATCAGCCACCCGTTCCCCCGCCAGGGCCTGGGAGACGTAGCCGCCGGTGATGTTTTTCTGAAACCAGGGGAAGATCGTCTGGAAGGCCTTGGGGGTGTTGCGGAACAACGGTGTGTCCGCCACACAGCCCGGGTAGAGCGACGTGAAGGTGATCCCCGTGTCCCCGTGCAGACGGCGATGCAGCTCCTGGGTGGTGATCATGTTGCAGAGCTTGCTGTCTTTGTAGGCCTTGCCGGGCTTGAACGGCTTGCCACTGGCCATGGTGACGGGGTCTTTGAACCCGGCTTCAAAACCAGAGAGGTCCCCCAGATCTGCCGGCGCGGGGATCGGAATCTTTCCCCCCAGCTCCTTGGAGTTCGCCGTCACGGTGCCCAGGATCACCACCCGCTTGGAGGGATGAGTGGAGGCCTTCAGCCGACCCAAGAGCAGCTGCACCAGCAGGAAATGGCCGAAATGGTTGGTGGCCATCGAGATTTCATAGCCCTGGGGCGAACGCTCCGGCTGCTTCAGTTTCGGCTTGTACACGGCTGCATTGCAGACCACAGCATCCAATCGCTCGGGCAAGGCATCCACCGCCCGACGCACACTGTCGAGATCACCCAGATCCATCAGCACGTGCTTGAGCCGGTCTTTCGGGAGATCCAGCTCATCCGCCGCCGCCGCGGCACGCTGCGGGCTGCGGTTCGCCGTGATCACCGTCCAACCCCGCTTCACCAAGGCGCAGGTGGCATTCAGGCCCACACCGGAGGTGGTGCCGGTGATCAGAACGGTGCCGGGCGTGGACATCAAGACAGGGCCAGGAAGGCTGCCAGTCTGCCGGTCAGCACTCAATCCCAACGCCGCTGGTCACGAATCTCAGCGCCAGATCACGCGCAGACGGTTGGGGGCGATCCACTGATCCTGCTCGCTGATCAGACGCTTCTCTCCACCGATGCTGAACAGACGATCAAAACGATGTTGCAGCGTTTCCAATTTCGCCGACTCAATCGACACGACCGCCGCGATTTCACTGTGGCGATCCATGCGTTCCTGATAGGCCACGGACAGACGGATCAAGCTCACAGCGCCCAACAGAACAAGCCCAGCCTTGGCCGCTAAGGCGAGAAGGCTGCACTGCAGTTCCTGTTGGTCGGTCTGCCGCTGAATCGCCGCAGCCATGCTGGCTGCATCCGTGCGGGGAGCTGATCTTTGAACCTGACTGGCGGTCACCGCATCAGCACGAACATCCGCTTTTATCGCAATCCGTTCGCAGTGCCAAGACCAGCTCTACGCCCGTTGATCTGGGCTGCCTTTGAAATCAGGCCTCGTAAAGGCTGATGGAGAGACGCAGAGCCAGAACAGCGGCATGGGCAGCCACCACGAGGGCAATGAACACCTCAGGTGCAGACAGAACGGTTTCCATGGGAGCCATGCATCAAACGGTCCCATTCTTCTCTGAGGGAAGGGCTGCAGGCCATCATTCGCAAAGGCCTGTCACACCAGCCCATGGATCCGGTTCTGATCGATGCCCCTGCTATCCGCGCCTTGGATCTACGGCCGCTGGAGATCTGGAGCACTCAGCCGCTGGATGCACTGCTGAGCCAGGGACCAGTGCTCGAGCTTCGTTTCGATTGGCCTCGGGCACAGGATGACCCACGCGAACTGCCGGAATGCCCCGAGCCTCGGCTCTGGGCCCTGCGGGCCGATGCGCGCTACCCCTGGCTGCCGCTCTTGCTTGAACGCGACCAGGGCAGCCTGATTCGCCATGTGGCCCTGGTGGTGCCACACAGTTTCAGCCGCAGCGAAGGCCTGCGTTTTGACCCGGAAGCCTTGGAACTCTGGGTGACGCATCGATTGATGCAGTTGGACGACCTCTGCCAGCGAGAGCTCGGACGCCCGATGCGGGGCAACCTCTCCCAGATGGCCGCAGCCCTGGGCTACGAGCTGGATGCGGGATTTTGGAACCTGTTGGGCTGACCAGTCAGCTCAGCCAAAGCTGCAGGGCCCGCCTGGAGCTGTCGATCGCCAGGATGATGGCGAGTCCCCGCAGACAGCGCACCAGCAGGGCCGCATCAAACTGATCGAGCCGGCTGGCCGTCCACTGCGCAGCGATCGCCGCCACCGCCCCCAGCAGCAGGCCCATCAGAGGAACGCCGCGTCCTTCATGCAGGAACTGGAGGGATGCTGCGCTGGCCGAGCAGAGCACCGCCACCGTGCTCAGCCGCACGGCTTGATGAATCGGCACAGACATCGGACCGCTCATCAGGGGCACCATCACAAGCCCCCCGCCCAGGCCCAACATCCCAGCGGTCCAGCCGGCGATGCAGCCCACACCCGCCAACTGCGGAGCGCTGCCGTCATCAACGTCATCATTGGCGTCCGCCTCGGGCCGTTCGCGAACGCAGAACGCCAGCACGATGTACATCAGCGTCTGCATCGCCAGCAGAATCCAGCCCGCTGCCAAACCGGCCAAACCACCGAACAGCAGTGCCGAGCCAAAGGCCGCCAAGCCGATGGCGAGTCCCGGCCGGGTCGGCAGCCGGCCCTGGCGCAGATGGGTGATGGTGCCCGCCAAAGCCGTGGGCACAATGGCGAAACTGCTGGTGGCCAGGGCCTGATGGGGCGGGAGATCAAGCCAGAGCAGGAGCGGGGCAAAGATCAAGCCACCGCCGATTCCCAACAACCCGGCCAAGCCCCCCGCCAACAGGCCCAGGGCGATCAGGATCGGCACATCCCACCAGGGCACCATGGCGTGCGATCGATGCTTCCCTCCAGCATGCCCGCAACCGGGCGTTTGCTCCCCACCCAGCAAGCGGATGGACACACCCAGATGGCTTTGGATGCCTGGCTTCTGAAGCGCAGCAACGGTCCGGTTCTGCGTTTTTACCGCTGGGATGGGCCCTGGCTCTCGCTGGGACGCCATCAACGCCACTGGCCTGAGCACTGGAATGAGCTGGCCCGCCGCGGCCGCATCAGCCTGGTGCGACGCCCGAGCGGAGGTCGGGCCGTGCTTCATGCCGGCGGTCTCACCTATGCGTTGATCTGGCCGGATGCACCCCGGCGACGCCAGGAGGCTTACCGCCAGGCCTGCCAGTGGTTGATCGATGGCTTTCAGGATCTCGGGCTAGCGCTGCACTTCGGCTCGGACCCTGCTGGTGGCGAGGCCAACAACTGTTTCGCCTCGGCAACGGTGGCCGACCTGGTGGATCCATGCGGCGTCAAACGGGTTGGCAGCGCCCAGCGCTGGCAGAACGGTCGCCTGCTTCAACACGGTGAAATCCTGCTGGATCCCCCTGCTGAGCTCTGGGAGGAGGTGTTTGAGGAAGCGGCTCCAGCGGCGGCTCCAGCCCGGATCAACCGGCTGGAGCTGGATCAGCGACTGCGCCAGAGCCTGGTTCAATCCTGGAGCCATTGCCCGTGGCAGATGCAGCCTCTGAAGGCTGAGGAAGTTCAGGAGTTCGAGGTCGAGCTGGCGTCCGGCTCTGCGCTCTGAGCCTGCATCGACTGCACCATCTGGGGAAGCATCGCCAAACCCAGGGGGTATCCATTGCGCTTGCGCGCCTCATCGAGGATCGCGGGGGGCAGGGTCACCCCGAGCCGCTTCAGCACCGCATCGCCCACATCCATTCGGTCGAGGGTGCCGGAAGGAAGGCCCGCAGCACTCATCACCAACAGGCGTCCCTGGGAGGCCGCCTCCAGGGCCGGCACCGCCTCCACCAGGGGAGCCGAACTGGCGATGGACGGCAGTTCAGTGAGGGGGCGCAGATGATCCTCGAGGCGCTGTTGGTCCCATTGCTGCACCGGCAGCAGTTTCAAGGGCTGATCATCAATCCAACCCACCCAACGGCCGCTCTTGCAGACCAGCACCAAATCGGCAGGTCCCTCCGCCTCGCTGGCGGTCAGCCGCAGCTGACTGAGGCGCCGCAAGGTCTGATCCGCCTCCAGCACGCGGAAACGCTTGCCGGCCGCAGCCTCCACCTTCAACTCCCGCAGCACCGTCTGCAACTGCAGCATCTGGGTCTGACTGCGGTTGGCACTCAAGCCGAACCAACCGATCAACATCAGCAGGAGGCCGTTGAGCCCCCAGCCCTGCCAGAGCAGAACACCACCCAACAGGATCATCAGCATCGACAAAGCCCGTCCGGACGCCGATGCCACCTGAACACCTTTCTGCTGACTGCCGCTCAGCTTCCAAACCAAGGCCTTGAGGATCAGCCCGCCATCGAGGGGCAGCCCGGGCAAGAGATTGAACAAGCCGAGCATCAAGTTGAGCAAACCCACCTGGCTCAATAACTGTGTGGCCAAGGGCTGGGTGTCCGACAGGGCTGCAGCCCCCGCCAGCATCCCAAAGGCCAACACCAAACTCACGATCGGGCCAGCAGCCGCAATGCGCAGATTGCCCATGGCGGTGGGGCATTCCTTCTCCACCCGCGCGATGCCGCCCAGATGAAACAGGGTGATGCTCAACACCTTCACCCCTTCCCGCAGGGCCATCAGGGCATGGCCCAATTCATGCAGCAGCACGGAGCTGAACAGCAACAAGGTCGTCAGCAATCCCAGCCCCCAACTCGCCGTTACCGAGGCCGTTGTCGCGTAGCGGGACTGAAACAACGTGGTGAAGATCGCCACGGCAAACAACCAGCTGGGCTGAAGCCGCAGGGGAATTCCGCCAATCTTGAGCACCTGCCAGCCCTCTCCCACCGCCAATCCCATCGTGTGCCGCTGCTGCGGACTGTCATCCACGATCCTAGGGAGAGCAACCCATGCAGCCCTTGCGTGATCCCCGCCCCACTCCAAACCTCAAGATCTGTGGGATCACCGACCCCGAGCAGGCTCAAGCCATCGCGCAGATGGGGGTGCAGGCGATTGGCGTGATCGGCGTTCCCGCCACCCCACGCTTTGTGGAACAAGCCCAGCGCAGGGCCTTGTTCCAGCTGCTGGAACAACAGCACCCCCAGCTGCATCGCGTTTGGGTGGTGGCCGATCCCGACGATGCCGCTCTCGAGGAAGCGCTCAACGGTGCTGGGCAACCCTCCGTGGTGCAGCTGCACGGCAGCGAGTCAGACCAACGCTGCCAACACCTGAAACAGCGCTACCCCAGGCAGCAGTGGTGGAAAGCGTTGCGGGTGCGTGAACCCAACGATCTCAAGCAGCTCGAGCAGTACGCGCCCCATGTGGATGCTCTGCTGCTCGATGCCTGGAGCGCCGATCAACTGGGCGGCACCGGGCACCGGATCCCCCTTGATTGGCTGGCCGAAACCGAGCTTTCGGTGCCGTGGTGGCTGGCAGGGGGAGTGAGTGCGGAGTGGGTTCCAGAACTGCTCAGCCGAGTCACGCCCCAGGGGCTCGATGCCTCCAGTCGGCTGGAGGAACGGCCGGGATGGAAAAACCTCGACAAGGTTCAAGCCCTTGTCGAGGCTGTGAGGTCGAGACCGTGAAGTCGAGGAGTTGAAAGAGCGTTGAATCGCGGCTGATCAGGTGCTGAGCAGCGCTTCCTGCTGACGCACCAGCTCAAAGAACTCCTGCTTGAGGCTGGGGTCGTGGCGGAAATCGCCTCGCACAACGGAGTTCACCATGCTGGTTTGGGGCTCTTTCACCCCACGCCACTTCATGCAGTAGTGCTGCGCCTTAATGATGATGCCGAGCCCCTGGGGCTCACAGAGCTTCTCGATTTCATCGGCAAGGATCATCACAGCCTCTTCCTGGATGTGAGGGCGGGAGAAGACCCAATCAGCCACGCGGGTGAATTTGGAGAGACCGATCACCCGGGCACCAGGTTTGATCCCGATCCAGCAGTTGCCCATGATCGGCACCAGGTGATGTGAACAGGCTGAACGAACCGTGATCGGGCCAACGGTGTAGATCTCATCCAGCTGTTTCACATTGGGGAAGCTGGCCACCTTGGGCTGCTGGTGGTAACGCCCCTTGAACACCTCCTGGAGGTACATCTTGGCGACGCGCTCCGCCGTCTCATGGGTGTTGTGGTCGTTATCGATATCGATCACCAGGCTGCGCAGCAGGTCGCGAACCTTGTCTGCAACTTCAACCTGAAGCTGATCCAGCTCACCCGGCTGGAGGTGATCAGCGATGTTGTCGTTCGCCAGGAAGGAAGCACCCGCTTCCCTCAGGCGTTCACGGATGCGCGCAGAAATCTGGGGATTCAAGCTGCCATTGCCGTTGCCGTTGGCGACGCCGTTGGAAACGAAAGGGACTGTGGAGGTCATGGTGTTCGTTCAGAAGGCGCCGGCGGCCGGCATAAGGGTGAGGTCTTCGATCAACTGGTTGCTGGGTTGCAACGCCAGATTCGCCAGTGTTTCTGCCGCCTGGTCGACAGAGAGCATGGCACGACGATCGAAATCGCTTTGTACGGTTTCCGCATCCCAAAGTGGTGTGTTCACGGCCCCAAGAGTGAGGGTGCAGGCACGAATGCCATTGCTCCGTTCCTCTTCCGCCAGGCAGCGGGTGAAGCTGGCCAAGGCAGCTTTACTGACGCAATACGCCCCCCATTGAGGGAAGGCATTACGGGCGGCGTGGCTGCTGATGTTGATCACCAGTCCGCCGTGCTCACGCATAGCGGGAACAACAGCAGAACAAACCTGCATCACGCTGGTGACATTCAGCTGTAGCAGCCATTGCCAACGCTCAATCGGCATGGCCAATAGATCGCCGGTGTAGGCCGCACCCGCGTTGTTGATCAACACGGAAGGGGTCTCACCCTGCTGCAACAAGCCAGCCATCGCAGCTGCGATGCCATCGGGTTGCGTGAGGTCGATGGCGGCAGAGGCCACAGAAACACCTTTGGTGCTGAGCTGAGCACTCAGCTGCTCCAGTTGATCAGCGCTGCGGGCGGTGAGCAGCAAATCCCAACCTTGATGAGCCAGAAGCTCAGCAGTTCGGCGACCTATGCCTCGGCTCGCACCTGTGATTAGAGCCGTTGGCAAAAACCGTTAGCAAACCACGACATTTTAAGCGGCTTTGTCGACATCCTGTGACGTTTTTTCGAGGAACCGTCCCATGGCTCTGAATTTGGAGTAACGGGCCTCGCGCAGCTGCTGTTCCGAAAGGCTCAGCAGTTGGTCGAGGTGACGCTCGATTGCCGCCCGCAGGTTTTCTCCGGCCTCCAATGGTGCCCAGTTGTTGCCGCCGGAGGGCTCCTCAAGCACCTCATCCACCACCCCAAGCTCCAGTAAGTCGCGGCCGGTGATCCTCAAGGCTGCCGCCGCATCAGGCGCTTTGGCCGCATCTCGCCAGAGGATGGAGGCGCAGGCCTCAGGGCTGGCCACCGTGTAGACGCTGTGCTCGAACATCAGCAAGCGATCGGCCACCCCGATGCCCAAGGCACCGCCGGATCCACCTTCACCGATCACGGTGGCGATCACCGGAACACGCAAGCGGAACATCTCCCGCAGGTTGACGGCGATCGCTTCACCCTGGCCCTGCTCTTCAGCCTCGAGGCCGGCATAGGCCCCGGGGGTATCGATGAACGTGAGAATCGGCAAGCGGAAGCGATCGGCATGATCCATCAACCGCATGGCTTTGCGGTATCCACCCGGAGCGGCCATCCCGAAATTGCGGGCGACATTCTCTTTGGTATCGCGGCCTTTCTGATGGCCGATCAACATCACGGGTCGATCGCCCACCCGGCCGACACCGCCGATCAAGGCCTGATCGTCATTACCGCGACGATCGCCATGCAGTTCAACCCAGTCGTCGCAGAACATCTGGATGAAATCCAGCGTGCTTGGACGCTGCGGATGACGGGCGACCTGAATTTTCTGAGCGGGAGTCAGCCCCTGAAAGATTTCCTGACGCCGACGGGCCGCGAGGCTTTCCAGTTGTTGCAGTTGCTGCGAGACGTCGACTTCCGAATCTCTGGCCAGCTGACGGATCTGCTCAATCTGCTGCTCCAGCTCGACGAGCGGTTTTTCGAACTCAAGCAGGGGGCGACGGGGCATAGCTCTGGCTCTTCGAAGGTCAGGCAGCAGTGGCCTGCAGGTTGGGTTGAAGGTTCAAGGTGCTGAACCCATGGCGCACCGATGCCGCGCCGATGAAATCCATCTTCTCGAGGGTGATGTTGTTGCGCCCCCAGCTGAAGTTGGTGTGGCAGCGCTCAAACTCGAGCAGCATGGCTTCGGCAAAGCAGGCAAACATCTGGCGCTGCGGCCGCTCCATCTCGGCGATGGCCATCATCGACCAGCCAATGTCACGGCAGAACTCAACGATTCCACCCTTGAGAACGTGGATGCCACCACCGGCAACCTTCGTATCAAGGTTCTTCGGGTAGCCCCCATCAATCATCAGACAGGGCTTCTTGAGGCTGTCTTGATCGATCTCAAGGGTGCGGGGCATGCTTGCCACCCAGACGACCACATCGGCCTCAGGCAGGGCCTCATCGAGCGACAAAATCCGGCCACCGCCTAGTTCCTGCTGAAGATCAAGCAGCGGTTGCTGCTGACGCGCCACCAGCAGGAGCTCACCAACTCCGGTGCGTGCCTGCAGCCAACGGCAGACGGCGGAGCCGATATCACCAGTGGCACCAACGACGGCCACCTTGGCTTTGCTGAGATCGATCCCGAGACTTGGAGCGTTGTTCTCCACCTGACGGCAGATCACCCAGGCCGTGTGGGTGTTTCCGGTGGTGAACCGCTGCCAATCCAGGGTGGTGCTCCGCACCGTCTGGTGCTGGAGCAGGTTGAAATTCTCGAAAATGATCGAGGTGAAGCCACCCAGGGCAGTGATGTTGATGCCCTTCTTCTGGGCGAGTTCCATGGCGTTGAGCACCTTGCGCCGGGCCGTCTTGAAGCGGCTCAGCATCTCGGGAACGAAGCAGGAGTCGATGTAGGCACCCTCGATGGTGGTACCCACGGGACTGGTGACTTCCACGTGCTCAACGAGCTGCGGAGGTGCACTGCACCACACATCCAGATCACCGTCGGCGATGTGATCGAACCCGAGTTCCATCGCCTTGCGGCGAGCAGCTTCAAAACTCGTTGAATGTCCGATCAGACCAAACATGTCTTACTGCTGACGTCTCAAAGAACACCTCGAACAACCATGCTCCCATGGCAACCGGTATCGACGGCAACGTGCCTGTCGATAAACCGGCGTTGGATCAAAACCTGAAACGGGTCAAACAGCAAGCGCTGCTGCGGCCATGCGGGCGATGTCGCGGGAGGTGAAACCGATTTCACCCAAAGCTTCCTGGTAAGCGATCAGGAAGTCCTCGATCAGGTCTTCCTTCTCCATGTGAAGGACGGCAGCATCAGCTGCCACTTCTTCCAGCATCGAGCGGATGAGGGGAAGGTTGGCTTTGTTGGCCTCGAACAGTTCGTCCTTGCTGGCCTCGAAATTGGCCTTCAGCCATTCCTGGCCGTAGTTGAGGTGGGTGTATTCGTCCTTCACCACACCCTCAGTGATTTTGCGAGCGAAGGGATCGGCCACAGGGATATAGATGTGATAGGCAGAGATGGCGAATGCTTCGATCAGCAGGGCCTGAATCAGCAGGCAGGTGACCACTTTGCCCTCCTTGAGAGCGGCCTGAAAATTGCCGTGAAGGGGTTCGAAAAACTTCTTGGCGAAGGGAAGATCGGCTTCAACCCCGAGGTTGCGCCCGCAGGAGGTGAAGCCCTTCATGTGCTTCATTTCCATCCGCGCCAGACGCTTGAGCTCTTCGGCCTGCTCGGGGATCAGCGTGCCCAGGGAGATGTAGTTGTCATGGGCTTCCTGTTCGCCCTCGATCACGATGGCGTTAATCCGGCTGTAGGCGTCTTTGTAGGCCTCGGTTGTGAAATCAGGCAGTGCGTCCTGGCCCTCCAGCACGGGTGCTTCAGGTGCATTGAGGGTCGTCATAGGACGCAGTCCACCACATTCAGTGGGACTGACAATAACCAGTGCCCCAAGAGTTGGGGACACATGCGTCCAAGGTTCAGGACTTGGGCGTGATGTTGGACGGTTTGGTGAGAAGACTTTGCGTGGGTGGCCAGTCACTGGCCAGAAGGGTTTGAAAGCGCTCCTGCCAGTGCTTGATCAAGCGATCTTGCAGGCAACGTCCCAGATCAGCGGAGGCCTGGCGCGCATCACCGATCACTCCCGTCGCGCTGAGGTCGTCGGTGAGCCAGGCGCAGGGCGCCGCCCCCTCGAGACTCCAGCCCGCTGGAGGATCCTGCGCAGATCCTGGTGCTGGACGGCCATCCACAGGGCGGGCAGATCCAACCAGCTCTGGAGCCATCTGCAGCATCAAGCTGGTTTCGGCTTGGCCGGCATGAAGTCCATGGGCCAACTCCTGCTCAGGCAACAGATCCGCCAGCCCCTCCACGCCACTCCAGAGGAAGCAGGGCAGAACAGCCAACGACGGGCAGCGAGCGCGCAGCTGTCGGGCTGCCACCTGCAGCAAACCGATCTGGCCGCCATGGGCGTTGAACAGAACCAGGCGCTGCACCCCCATCGCCGCCAGCTGCGTGCCCACCTGGTCGACCAGATCCAGAAGCAGAGGAGCTGAAAGGCTGAGGGTGCCGGGAAAGTTCTGGTGCTCAGGCGAAAAGCCGATGGCCTGACACGGCAGTCGCCAAATCGGCAGAGCTGGCTCAAGCCCGCGCAACACGGACTCGAGGATTCCCTCAGCGAAAACAGCGTCCGTCGAAAGCGGCAGTTGGGGGCCGTGTTGCTCACAGGCTCCGAAGGGCCAGATCACCGTTGCACCAGGTTGGCTAGCAGCACAGCTGGCCTCGGGCCAGGTCAGCTGATCAAATCGCTTGCGGAGCTGGTCCATGGCGTTGCACAGGCACGGGGGTGCTGATCCCAACCCAGCCTGTCAAAATGAGCGATCGACAAGCTCAATGGTCCATGCCCGCAGCCGGCAGTCCGCAGCCCAACCGCCCCAAGGCACCCAAGCCGGCAGCGACGAAACCGCTGCAGGTGATGCAGATCAACCGCCGAGAAGAGCAGGAAAAGCTGGCTCGTGAAGCGGCTGAAGCACGGGCAGCAGCAGAGGCTGCGGCGGAAAAGGCACGCATCCTTGAGGAAAGGGCGGGTCTCGCCACCCCGCCGCGACCGGTCCAGCAGGACTCCACCTCGTCTCCAGACACGGATGACGACGCTCTGTTCGACATGGGCGGCATGGAAGGCATGACCATGGCCGACCTGATGGGCGCGCCGGATCAACAACCCAAGAAGGAGCAGCGCAATCAGCCGCGCAGCGTGGACGACTTCGATTTCGATGAAGAAGCCTTCCTCGCCGCCCTGGACGAGAACGCTCCGGTGGGCACCACCGGTGAGGTGATCAAGGGCACGGTGATCGGCATCGAAAGCGATGGCGTGTACGTGGATATCGGCGGCAAAGCCCCCGGCTACATGCCCAAGAGCGAGGCGGGCCTGGGCGTGGTGACCAACTTCCGGGAGCGCTTCCCCAAGGGCCTGGAGGTTGAAGTTCTGGTGACCCGTGAGCAGAACGCTGATGGGATGGTCACGATCAGCCGTCGCGCCCTTGAGCTGCGCAAGAGCTGGGACCGGGTGAAGGAACTGGAGAAACAGGGGAAAGTGGTTCAAGTCATCGTCAATGGCTTCAACCGCGGCGGTGTCACCTGCGATCTCGAAGGGCTGCGCGGCTTCATTCCCCGCTCTCAACTCCAAAACGGTGAAAACCACCAGGAGCTCGTGGGCAAGACCCTGGGCGTGGCCTTCATCGAGGTGAATTCGGAGACGCGCAAGCTGGTGCTGTCCGAAAAACGAGCCGCCGTGGCCGAACGCTTCCAAGATCTGGAAGTGGGCCAATTGGTGGAAGGGCAGGTTGCTGCGGTGAAGCCCTACGGCCTGTTCATCGACCTTGGTGGCATCAGCGGACTGCTGCACCAATCAGCCATCACCAATGGCAGCCTGCGCTCGATCCGTGAGGTGTTCGACCAGGGCGACCGCGTTTCGGCCCTGATCACGGAACTGGACCCGGGCCGCGGACGGATCGGCCTCAACACAGCACTGCTGGAGGGGCCTCCTGGCGAGCTGCTGATCGAAAAAGACAAAGTGATGGCTGAAGCCGCCGATCGAGCCAGCCGCGCCCAGAACACCCTGAAACAGCAGGAGCAATCGGCCGGATGAGCACTGCTGCCCTGACAGCCGCCGAAGACTGGGAACTCGACTTCTACTCCCGACCCATCCTTGAGGCCGATGGCCGCAAGCGTTGGGAACTGCTGATCACCTCCACCCCCGCCGCAACTGGGGATGCAGAGCCATTTCGCTTCGCCAAGGTATGCCCCTCTGGTGAGGTGAACTCGCTCTGGTTGAGCCAAGCCCTGGCTGAAGCCAAACAGGCATCCTCAAGCGGGGGCTGGGGTTCACCCGTGCGCCTGCGCTGCTGGCGCAGTTCGATGCGCACCATGGTGCAGCGCGCCGCAGCCGAACAAGACCTCGAGGTGATTCCAAGTCGCCGCACCTTCGCCCTGCTCGACTGGCTTCAGCAGCGCGAAAGGGAGGTTTATCCCGAGGAGGAGGGCTTCATGGCGGGCCCGCTGGCACCACCGCCGGCGCCTGTTCCAACCCCTCCAGTGCCCCTGCCGGAGGAAGTTCAAGGAGACGCCTGGAGCTGGGCCGCCCTGCCGGCGAGCCTCCTGCTGGAGGCATCGGAATGGCCGATGAGTTTCAGCGGGCTGCTGCCGGTGCCCGATGACATCGATCCCGAAGCCTCTGTGCCGGGTCTGCGCCTGTTCAGCCAGAGCCGCTCCCTCGCCATGGCGGGCTGGTTGGGGGGTCTGGAACCGGTGCGGATGATCGTTGAAGACCGTCAGCTGGTGCTGGAGGCTGGTCAGGATGACCGCTGGTTGGTGAGCGACCTGGAGCCAGGCGTCGCAGCTGAAATCTCCGAGGCCCTGGCCACTTCGCAGCAGCAGGTGCGGGGCCTGCAATTCATCGCCATCCAGTCCAGCCCCGAAGAACAGACCTTCGGCGGCTTCTGGATGCTGCGGGACATCCCCATGGCCTGATTGCAGGGCTGATGAAAGACGGGCCGTTTGATCGACCAGACAGCCGCTTCAACACGTTGAAGGGCTGGACCTGGATCGGTTGTTACGGGGGCTATTACCTCCAGAGCGATCTGCTGCATGGGCAGGGTTTCGAGCACGGCTTCTTCACCCGGCTCTGGCACGGCCGTGGTCCTGATGAACTGGCGGGGTACGTCAGCGCCGGCATCAGCGTCCACAGGCCCCAGCAGATCCACAGTGGGATCGTGCTGAACGCCAGCGACGCCCCTCAGGATCCCTGGCCTGAGGCCGATGGCCTGGTGAGTGATCGCGGGGGCCAGAGCCTCTGGGTGTGCGGTGCCGACTGCACACCGGTTCTGATCGCAGATCCCGGCACCGGGCATGCCGCGGCCTGTCATGCCGGTTGGCGGGGGGTGGCGGCTGGAATCCTGATCACGGCCCTGGATCGGTTGGTGGAACGGGGGGCCCGGCGGGAGGATCTGGTGGTTGCCCTGGGCCCGGCCGTCAGCGGCCCCTGCTACCAGGTGGGCGATGAGGTGGTGAAGGCCGTCAGCGCCGCGGTCCCCAACAAGGCTTGCCTATCCGATGCAGGGGCCCTGCTGCCGGATGAGCAACCGGGGCGGCATCGCCTTGACATTCGAACCGCCGCCAGAGTGCAGCTCCAGGGCGCAGGAATCCCCAGCGAACGGATCGCCCACTGCCCGCTTTGCACCGTCAGTGAGCCCGAGCTATTCCATTCCTGGCGACGGGATCAGGTGAAAGCCGTTCAGTGGAGCGGAATCGTGGCGCAAGCCCCCGTCTGCAGCTGAAACTCAAACAGGCTTGCTCCCCAGGATCTGAATGACCAAGGCTTCAGCAGCCCGAATGCCATCGATTCCGGCCGAGAGGATGCCGCCGGCATAGCCCGCCCCTTCACCCGCGGGCACCAGCCCCTTCACATTGAGCGATTCCAACGCTTCATCCCTGGGAATCCGCACGGGCGATGACGTGCGGGTTTCCACGCCGGTGAGCACCGCATCGGGGTGGTCATACCCCTTCAGCTTGCGGGCAAAGGCCGGCAACGCCTCCCGCAAGGCCTCAACGATGGCAGCAGGAAGCAGGTCATCCAGATCGGCGGGATGCACACCCGGCTGATACGACGCGGCGATGCCACCCAGACGGGTGGAGGGACGGGCCGCCAGGAAATCCTCCAACCGCTGCGCCGGTGCGGCGTAACTGCTCCCTCCAAGCCTGAAGGCGCGCTCCTCCAGCTCCCGCTGCAGAGCAATCCCCGCCAGCGGATCCCCGGGGAAGCGTTCAAACGGTGCCAGGTCATCGGCGTCCAGAGCCACAACCAAACCGCTGTTGGCGTTGCGCTCGTTGCGGGAGTGCTGGCTCATGCCATTGGTCACCACCCGGCCTTCCTCCGAGGTGGCACCCACCACAAATCCTCCGGGACACATGCAGAAGCTGTAGACGCAGCGGCCGTTTTCAGCATGGTGAACCAGCTTGTACTCGGCGGCCCCGAGACGCGGATGGCCCGCCGCCTCTCCCCAGCGGGCTGCGTCAATCAGATGCTGCGGATGCTCAATCCGCACACCCACGGAAAACGGTTTGCGCTGCAGCTGCACACCGATCTGCTCCAGCATTTCGAAGCAGTCGCGCGCGGAATGACCGGGAGCCAGCACCAGATGGCGGCAGGGAATCTCCGTTCCATCGGCCAGCACCACCCCATCGAGTTGATGCGGCTTCCCAGCGCTGCTGTCGCTGAGCTGAAGGCGTGTCACGCGACTGTTGAAACGCACCTCACCGCCGAGGGCTTCAATCCGTGCCCGCAGGCCACGCACCACGGTGGCGAGCTTGAAAGTGCCGATGTGGGGGCGGTGCAATGTGAGGATCTGCTCGCTGGCACCACAGGCCACCAGCTCCTCCAGCACCTTGCGGCCGTAGTGCTCGGGATCGCTCACCTGGCTGTAGAGCTTGCCGTCGGAGAAGGTGCCGGCTCCGCCCTCACCGAATTGGGCATTGGATTCCGGGTTGAAGGGGCTGGTGCCCCGCCAGAAGCCAAAGGTGTCAGCGGTGCGTTGCTTCACGGCCTGACCCCGTTCCAGCAACAGCGGTCGGAACCCCATCTGTGCCAACAGCAGAGCCGCGAAATAACCGCAGGGGCCTGCACCCACCACCACAGGCCGATCGGCCGCATCCAAGGGGAAGCCATCGGGGGCATGACCCACAGACCGATAGCGGGTGTCTGGAGCCAGACGCACCCGGCCTTTGTTGCCGATGCGCCGTAACAGGGCGGCTTCACCCTTCACCTTCACATCCACGCTGTAAATCAGCTGAATCCGCTCGCGACGCCGCGCATCAACACTGCGCTTCACCAGGGTCTGACCCAGAAGACGATCCGGCGGAATCCTCAAACGCTTGAGCACCGCCTCCTGCAGCGCTTCCTCCCCATGGTCGAGGGGCAGCTTCAGTTCACTCAGGCGCAGCATCTCGAGGTCGTGTCCCCAGACCTCATTCGATCAGACCGGCCATGGCCTGGCCCGATGGTGCCAAGCCAGCACGAAAGCGGGAATCACTGGACACCGCCTTCAGACGCAGACGCTCCCCGCGGCGACGCTGATCAAAGGCCTGGCAAATCGGAACGACCTCCTTCTGATCAGGGTCCAACCAACCCATCGCATCGATGCCCCCGTCAGCGGACAAAGGCAAGGGTGCTGCAACCCAAGCTGTTGCCAGGGCACCGCGGGCGCGTCCTGCAGGTCTTCCGCCTCGGTGAGCCAATCCAGTTCGGCGCCTGCGGTGCACCACCGCCGAAGCGCCCCTGCTGCTGCTCAGCCCGCAGCTCTCGGGAGAGGGGACCGTTCGGAGCATCAGCCACCACAACGGTGGGCACCCAAGACCAGGCCATGTCGTCCTTGAACCGTTGCAGACGCCCGTTGTTGCTGGGATCCACCCGCTGGACCGGCTGTGCTTCGTAGCTCTCAACAATGCCGCCAGCGGCCTTGAACCGCTCCACAAAGGCCGTGGAGCTGGTGGACTCAAGGGCAGAAGGGTCTTCGACCACCATCGCCCGTCCCCAGCCGGCCTCCATCGCAGCCGCCACCATCGCCTTGAGATCCTCCTGGCGGTAAGGAACCAGCGGCCAGAGCCGTTCACGGCCTTCCAGCCCGCACAGGGTGTCGAGCGACTGTCCACGCTGATAGGGGAGCAGAATGGTGAGATCCCGCTCGTCAGCGAAGGCGGCAAAGGCCCGCAAATCCGCAGACGAGGGAGCCACCAGCAGCTTGAGCCCCGTCGAGGGCATCAGCTGCGGATCGGGCGCATCGCCGGAGTTGGTCCCATGCCAGGCAACCTGCGGGAAGGGCTCACCACAGGCCTCCACCGAAGCCTGGCCCAAAAGAAAGCCCTGGAGGAAGTTGTGCCGCAATTCAGCATCGCGGTGCCCCATCGGCAGCAGCACCGCCAGCCTTGGGCGGCTGACGCCACTGGCCACGATCGACTGGCAGCCGATGAGCGTTGCTGCAACAACACACCACGACAGCCAAGGCCAACGTCGCCACTCAGGCTTCGACATGGGATCGGAGGGAAGCAACCCGATCCCCGCAAACTAGGGAGAGGGGTCGGACTCGTCCGGTTTTGTCACAGAGGATTCAGGCCCACCGTCTGAGCCACCACCCAACTGGGACAACCAACCCGCCAACAGCAACCCAGCACCGATGCCGATGGCCAGGGTGCGGTTTTCAGCTGCGGCGCCCTGCCCCCAGGCCGCTGTGGCCAGAAAGGCACCCCCCAGCAGCAGACAGGGCACCAAGACAATGCCCCGGGCAATGCGGTTATCAGCCATCGCCCCCACAGCTGTTGCTGGCCAAACCCGCGGCAATCAGGCCGGTGCTGAGGTCACGCTCAGCACCGATCGGGGTCACCCGGGCCATCAGCTGCCCCTCGCTGGAGCCGACGGGCCGCAGATTGACCTTGCGACGGCGCGGCAGTTCCTGACGCAGCCATGCGGTGGCCTCGGCCTCCTGGCTTGCATCAACGGCGGAACAGGCCAGAGCAACGGTGTAGGTGCGGTTGTGATCTCCCACCTGCAGCAGGGAACTGCTGCGCACCTGAAGCACCTCTGCGGCCTGCACCGGTACGGCCCAAAGCAGCAGCAGAACGCCGATTAAGACAAGACGAATCAAGAGGTCGGGGCGTTTAGAACCGGCATGGGAGCCGGAAGGCCCACCATTTCAGCATTGCTTTTGCCCGGGGGAACCATCGGATAGCAGTTCTCACCACGACGCACGTGGATGTCGATCAACATCGGGCCGGGGGCCTTGAGCGCCGCATCGAGATCACGCTTCAACGAGTCCCGCTCGCGGATGTGCACGCCGTCCACACCGAAGGAGCGGGCGAGAGCAACGAAGTCCGGCATGCCATTGAGCATGTCGGAGGCGGAATAACGCTCCTCGTAGAAGCTCTCCTGCCACTGACGCACCATGCCCTGCCAGTGGTTGTTGACTATCACCACCTTCACCGGAAGGCCGTAGGCCGCCAGGGTTCCCAACTCCTGAATGTTCATCAGGATGCTGGCGTCACCCGCGATGCACACCACCTGACGATCGGGGCACGCCACCTTGGCGCCCATGGCGGCCGGCATGCCGAAGCCCATGGTGCCAAGACCGGCACTGCTGATCCAGCCCCGGGGCCCATTGCGCAGGTACTGGGCCGCCCACATCTGATGCTGGCCCACGTCAGTGGTGACGATGGCATTCGGTGCCAGCTCGCGAACGGCCAGCAGCACCTCCTGGGGGAAGAGGGGGCCTTCGGTGGGAGGCACGGTGAGGGGATAGGTCTGTTTCCACTCGGCGATGCGGGCCAACCAAGGAGAAGTGCGGGGTTGCACCTGCTGCTGCAGGCTCAGCTCCACCAGGCGCGCCACGCTCAGGCCCAGATCACCCAGCACCGCCACATCGGGGCGACGGGTCTTGCCGATTTCGGCCGGGTCAATCTCAAAGTGGATCACCCTGGCCCGGGGGGCGAAGGTGTCGAGCTTTCCGGTCACCCGATCGTCAAAACGGGCGCCAACAGCAATCAGCAGATCGCATTCGGTGACGGCGAAGTTGGCATAGGCCGTGCCGTGCATGCCGAGCATGCCCACCGAGAGAGGGTCGTTTTCATCGAAGGCACCCTTCCCCATCAAGGTGGTGGTGACAGGGATCTGATAGCGCTCAGCGATCACCCGGAGGCTGTCGTGAGCACCGGCTGAGATCGCACCACCGCCCACATAGAGCAGCGGACGCTCCGCCTCGGCGATCAGATCAAGCGCCGACAGGATCGGTTCATCCCGGGGGGGCTGAGGCTTGCGGAAGCCTTTGGGAACAATCGATCCGGGCTCAACCGGCACGTAATCGAACATCTCCTGGCCAACATCCTTCGGGATGTCGATCAGCACGGGGCCCGGACGACCACTGGCTGCAATCAGGAAGGCCTGGGCAACGATGGAGGCGAGATCAGCCGGATCGCGCACCACCCAGGAATGTTTCACGATCGGCAGGGTGATGCCGAAGATGTCGGTCTCCTGGAATGCATCGGTGCCAATCGCCGGACGCGGCACCTGACCGGTGATCACCACCATGGGCACCGAGTCCATCTGGGCGGTGGCGATGCCGGTCACCAGGTTGGTGGCACCCGGCCCAGACGTGCCGAAGCAAACGCCCACCTTGCCGGTGGCACGCGCATAGGCATCGGCCGCGTGGGTGCCGGCCTGCTCATGCCGCACCAGGATGTGCCTCACCCAACCCTCGCTCTCGGCGATGTGGAGTGCGTCGTAGATCGGGAGAATCGCGCCGCCGGGGTAGCCGAAAATCGTGTCGACGCCATGGCGCCGCAACGCATCCATCAGGGCTGTCGCCCCAGACATTCTCTGGCCACCGTGACCGGCCTGCTGCCCAGTGACGGCCGAAGACGCTGAGGTGAGAGTCACAGAGGCGACGGGTCAATGACCCCCAAGGTTAAGGGCCCGCAGCTCCCCTGGCTTGGTCAGAGCAGGCCGAGGGCGTGCAGCGGCCCTTGACCACTGATCAGCTCGAGCAAAAAGGCTGAAAAACCAACCATGGCCAGACGGCCGTTCCAGACCTCGGAACTGTTGTTCCAACCCCATTCCCACTTCTCCTGGGGATAGAGCTTCACCTTGTTGGGCAGCTCCGCCGCCGCATCGAGACTCACCTCAGGGCCCTGCAGGCTGGTGGCCACGAGATCCGCCAATCCCTCGATGAAGGGGGCATAGGTGTCGAGAGCACGCACCCGACGGAAGTTCACCACACCGGCTTCGGTGGCCAACTCCCTGTATTCGATGTCGATTTCCTCAAGCGTCTCGATGTGTTCGCTGACGAAGCTGATCGGCACCACCACCAGATCGTTGGTCTTGGCTTGACCCAATTCCTCAAGGGCCTCCTCGGTGTAGGGCTTGAGCCACTCCACCGGACCCACACGGCTTTGGTAGGCCAGGGTGAAGGGGTTCTCGTGGCCCATCTGAACGGCCAACTCCTTCATGATCAGACCGGTGCAGGTTTCGATCTCCTTTTGATAGGGGTCGCCCGCCTCTTCGACGTAGCTCTTCGGCACACCGTGGGCACTGAAGAAGACGTGGGCTTTCGTGGGGTCGTCGCTGTTGCGGACCTCTGCCGCGATCAGCTCGGCCATGGCCTTCACATAGCCCGGGTGGTCAAACCAACTGCGGATGCAGCGAATCGGCAACTTCTCAAAGGCCGGATCTGCCTGACGCAGGCGCTGCAGCTCACGGAAACTGGATCCACTGGTGCTGATCGAGAAATGGGGGTAAAGGGGAAGCACCACCACCTCATCCATGCCATCTGCCTTGATGTCCGCCACAGCGGATTCGGTGAACGGATGCCAGTAGCGCATGGCCACGTAGCTGGTGGCATTGATGCCGCGCTGACGCAGCAAGCTCTGGAGTTCACGGGCCTGCTGCTCGGTGATGCGCCGTAGCGGTGATCCGCCACCGATGGAGCGATAGGCCTCCTGCGACTTGCCACTGCGCAGGGTGCTGATCAACCAAGCCAGCGGCTTCTGCAGCGCCGGACTGGGAAGCCGAATGATCTCCGGATCGGCGAACAGGTTGTAGAGAAACGGGCCAACGTCCTGGATCCGCTCCGGGCCACCCAGGTTCAGCAGGACGACACCGACGCGAGACATACCAACCAGAACGGTTTTCGGGGGTTGAGCGTAGCCGCCACGGACGCGATCCTTGGTTCCACCGACACATTTATGGAGCTCAAAAGTGCGCTGGAGACCGCCAATGCGCAGCTGGCGGCACAGGGGTCAGGCCTGCGCATCGAACAGCGGGGTCGGCGGCTGAACCTGCGCGGGTCTCTGCCGTTGCGCGGGGATCCAAGCCGGAACGGCCTGCAACGGATCAGCCTGGGGCTGATGGCCGATGCAGCCGGACTGAATCAGGCCCTCAGCACCGCTGCCCTGGTGCAGTTGCAACTGGAGCAGCGCAGTTTTGATTGGACGCTCTGGTCGGCCTCCACCTCTGCCGCCACGGCCAGAGGGCGTTCGATCGGGATCCAGGCCGCCATCGAGGGCTTCGAAGCAGCCTTTTTTGCAGACCCGCGCCGACGCCGTTCCCCGGCGAGCAGTCGCACCACCTGGACCAGTGCCTATTTGCCCTACCTCCGGCGACTGGCGCGTCAGTGCAGTGATCAGCCGCTGGAGCCAGCTCTGCTGATGCAGACGCTGACCAGTTACGAGGACGGCAGCCGCAGCCGGCAGCAATGCGCCACAGCCCTGGCCGCCCTGGCCCGGCATCTGGAGCTGCCCTTGCCGGAGGACTGGCGCCAGGAGGCCGGCGGCTATGGCCTGCACCGAGCCCGGTTCCGCCAGCTGCCCACCGATCCACAGATCCTCGAGGCCGCAGGCCGCATCCCCAATCCACAGTGGCGCCTGGCCTTTGCCCTGATGGCCACCTACGGCCTGCGCAACCACGAGGTGTTTTTCTGCGATTGCTCCTCCCTTGCACCGGGCGGAGATCAGGTGCTGCGGGTGCTGCCCACCACCAAAACCGGTGAGCACCAGAGCTGGCCGTTCCACCCCGACTGGGTCGAGCACTTCGGGTTGCAGGAGCTGGCGGAAAATCCGGCCGCTCTGCCAGCCATCCAGACCGATCTGCGGCGCACCACCCTGCAGCAGGTGGGACGGCGGGTGAGTGAGCAGTTCCGCCGCTACGACCTGCCGATCACCCCCTACGACCTGCGCCACGCCTGGGCGGTGCGCACCATCCATGTCGGCCTGCCGGACACCGTCGCGGCCAGGATGATGGGCCACTCGGTGACGATCCACACCCGCACCTATCACCACTGGATCACCCGGCGTGATCAGCAGCAGGCGGTGGATGCAGCCCTAGCCCGGCAACCGGCCTGACAACACCCTGTCTGCTTGTTTTCACTTCAACGATGACCTCATTTCTGAGGCCGCTGGCCTACCGCTACCGCTGGATTTACGACACGGTCACGGCGGTGTCGTCGCTGAGTGTTGGCGGGGTGGAGCGCCTGCGGGGCCTCGGGCTCGAGGCGGTGCAGCCCCATCTCAAGCCCGGCGCGTCGGTGCTGGATCTCTGCTGCGGCAGTGGCGAAGCAGCGGCCCCCTGGCTGGCGGCGGGATACGCAGTGACGGGGCTCGATGTCTCCCCCCGGGCCCTGGATTTGGCCGCCCAACGTCACCCCAAGCTGAAACGGGTGGAAGGGCTGGCCGAAGATCCGCCCCTGGCCGATGCCAGCTTCAGCGCCATCCAGCTGAGCGTCGCCCTGCACGAATTCCCCCGCAGCGATCGGGAACGGGTGCTGCGCAGTGCCCTGCGGCTGCTGGAACCGGGCGGCTGGTTGGTGCTTGTGGATCTGCATCCGGCCGGACCTTGGCTGAAGCTTCCCCAGCAACTGTTTTGTGCCCTGTTTGAAACCGACACCGCCACCGCCATGCTGGAGGACAACCTCCCCACCGAGCTGGAGCAACTCGGGTTCAGCAGCGTGAGCCAGGAACTGCTGGCGGGTCGGGCCCTGCAACGCATCACGGCCACTAGGCCTCGATAGAACCAACACCTCCTCTCCCCATGAGCACCAACGACCTCGATCAATCCGCCGCGGAACTGGGCATGGGGGGCAAGCTCGCCCCAGAAACCGACGATGCCGGTTACCGCAAACGGATGGAGCGGCGCCAGCAGGTGCAGAAGCAACGGGTGGAGGAACGAAACAAGGAGAAAGGGCTGGTGCTGGTGTTCACCGGCCAGGGCAAGGGAAAAACCACCGCCGGGCTTGGGCTGGTCCTGCGCACCCTTGGCCATGGCGAGCGGGTGGCGATTGTTCAGTTCATCAAGGGGGGCTGGGAGCCTGGCGAAGCACGGGCACTGCAGGCCTTCGGTGAGCAGGTGAACTGGCATGCCCTGGGGGAAGGCTTCACCTGGGAAACCCAGAACCGAGAGCGGGATCAGCAACTGGTGGAGGCGGCCTGGCAGAAGGCCCTGGGCTATCTGCGCGATGCCAGCGTGAAATTGGTGCTGCTCGACGAGCTGAACGTGGCCTTGAAACTGGGCTACATCGAGGCCGGTGCGGTGATCGCCGGATTGAACGAGCGACCGGAGCTCACCCACGTTGCGGTGACCGGCCGTGGTGCACCAGCCGAGCTTGTGGAGCGGGCCGATCTGGTGACGGAGATGACCCTGGTGCATCACCCCTTCCGCGAACAGGGGGTGAAGGCCCAGGCGGGCATCGAGTTTTAAGGGTGGAACCAGCCGGTCTCAGGCCGCTTCAGCCGCCTCGAGATCATCCTGAAGATGACGGGTGGCCGCGGTGAGCACCGAAAGCCCACTCACCAAAAGAGCGCGATGCACCACCGGTTCACGCCAACAGTCGGGATCCTGACTGGCCCGTTCCAGGGCTGAAAGCGTGAGACGGGCCATCACACCGCTTTGGGTGGCATCGGTCTCTGGCATCAAACAGCCGCGGTTTCCCCATCCAAGCGGCGATCAGAGGCTTGTGCCAGTGCTTGCTACTGTCGAAAGGATCTGGACCGTAGATGACCTACACACGCGTCCTGCTGAAACTCAGCGGCGAAGCTCTGATGGGATCTCAGGGCTATGGCATCGACCCAGCCATTGTTCAGTCGATTGCCTCCGATGTGGCCAAGGTGGTGGCCAATGGCACCCAGCTGGCGATCGTCGTGGGCGGCGGCAACATCTTCCGCGGGCTGAAGGGGTCTGCAGCGGGCATGGAGAGAGCCACAGCTGACTACGTCGGCATGTTGGCCACGGTGATGAACGCCATCACCCTCCAGGACGGGCTTGAGAGGGCTGGTGTTCCCACCCGAGTGCAGACCGCCATCGCCATGCAGGAAGTGGCGGAGCCATATATCCGTCGCAAAGCGATCCGGCATCTGGAGAAAAACCGGGTGGTGGTGTTCGGTGCCGGTTGCGGCAACCCGTTCTTCACCACCGACACCACCGCTGCCCTGCGGGCCGCCGAAATCAATGCCGATGTGGTGTTCAAAGCCACCAAGGTGGATGGGGTTTACGACAAAGACCCGGCCAAGCACGCCGACGCGGTGAAGCACGCGCAGCTCAGTTATCAAGACGTGCTAAGCGGCGAGCTGGGCGTGATGGACAGCACCGCCATCGCCCTTTGCAAAGACAACAACATCCCGATTGTTGTCTTCAACCTGTTTGAACCTGGCAACATCGGCAGAGCCGTGGCCGGGGAACCGATCGGGTCCCGCATCGGCGATCCCTCTTAAACAACGCCAACCCAGTTCGCACGCCTCCTCCCTCAGCAACCATGTCGACCCAGGACCTCGAAGCCAGCATGCGCAAGTCGGTGGAGGCCACCCAGCGCAACTTCAACACGATCCGTACCGGCCGGGCCAATTCCTCCCTGCTGGATCGCATCAGCGTGGAGTACTACGGTGCTGACACGCCGCTGAAGTCGCTGGCCACTCTGTCGACCCCGGACTCCCAGACCATCCAGATCCAACCGTTCGACATCAGCGCCCTGGCCTCGATCGAGAAGGCCATCGCCATGAGTGAGTTGGGCTTCACCCCCAACAACGACGGCAAGATCATCCGCATCAACGTGCCGCCCCTCACCGAGGAGCGCCGCAAAGAGTTCTGCAAGCTGGCCTCGAAGTACGCCGAAGAAGGCAAGGTAGCCCTGCGCAACCTGCGCCGCGACGCGATCGACAAGATCAAGAAGCAGGAAAAAGAAGGCGAGTTCTCCGAAGACCAGAGCCGCGATGAGCAAGACAGCATTCAGAAAACGCTCGACAAGTTCATCGCCGAACTGGAACAGCACCTGGCCACCAAGGAGGCCGACATCCTCAAGGTGTGAGCAACGAATCAGATCGGACCCACGACGTCCTGATCGTCGGGTCCGGGGCCGCTGGCGGTGCCGCGGCAGTACATCTCGCTTTAGCAGGCCATGACGTTCTGACGCTGGAGCGCGACGCCGAGCCGCGGATCAAACCCTGTGGAGGAGGCATGGCGGCCTCAGTTCAGCAGTGGTTCCCCTTTTCATTGGAGCCAGCGGTGGAGCAGGTGATCGATCAGGTGGATTTCAGTTGGTGCCTAGAGGATCCGGTGGTGGCCGAGTTGCCAGGGGATGCACCGTTCTGGATCGTGCGCCGCGAAACCCTGGATCAACTGCTTTCGGATCAGGCCATTCAGGCTGGGGGAAAACGCCTTTCAGGCATTGAGGTCAATGACATCCGGCGCCATGGAGACGTCTGGCACGTCACTGCAACCGACGGACGCCATTGGCAGGGGCGGGCCGTGGTGATCGCCGATGGTTCGGGATCTCCTTGGCCCCAACGGCTCGGCCTGGGGGCCAAACAGCCCCAGATGGCCACCACCATGTCGGTGCGACTCGAGGGTAAAGGCAAACTCAGCGATGGCACCACACGCTTTGAATTTGGCCTGGTGAAACAGGGCTTCGCCTGGGCCTTTCCCCTCGCCGGTGGTGTGAACATCGGTGTGGGCAGCTTCATCGGCAAGCAGGATGCCGACCCGGAGCAGGTGCTGGCTCAGCTGTTGCCGGATCTGGGCTTCGCCGCCGATGCAGGCATCCGTCAGCGCGGCCAACTGCGGGTATGGAACGGCCATCACCGTCTTGATGGCGACGGCATTGTGGTGGTGGGGGATGCGGCATCGCTGTGCGATCCCTTTTTGGCGGAAGGGCTGCGCCCCGCCCTGATGAGTGGCTGCGAGGCGGCCCGATATCTAAGCCCATGGCTCAAGGGCGACAGCAAGGATCTGCGGGGCTACAGCCGCAGCATGCGGGAGCGCTGGGGTGAGTCGATGGCCTGGGGCCGGCGCATTGCCCAGGTGTTTTATCGCTTCCCCGGTGTGGGGTACCAGCTGGGGATCAAGCGGCCTACCGCACCACGGCGCATTGCGCAGATTCTCTCCGGGGAAATGGGCTATGGCGACATCGCCCAACGGGTGATCAAACGGCTGCTGCTGCAGCGCAACTAAAGACCGAGACTGAGCTGCTGGCTGCCATTGTCGGGCTGCTGTGGTTTGCGCCGGCGGCGAGCCGTTGTTGGCTTCAACCCCGCCTTACGTGAACCATGCTTGCGCTGAATCGCATCGGCATGGCGATCAAAACCGGCTGATCGGCGAATCTCCCAGATGCGATCTTTGGCATCCTGCATCGATGCGGTGACATCAACGATCGGTGCTGGCATGCCACCACCCAGCATCCAGGGCTCATGGATATGAATCGTGGGCACATCCTTGAGTTCAGGGCACCACTGACGGATGAACAGCCCCTGGGGGTCGTGGTCCATGCCCTGCTTGATCGGGTTATAGATCCGAATCGTGTTGATCGAGGTGCTGCCCGACTGCATCTGGCACTGGCTCCAGTGAATCCCCGGTTCGTAATCGACAAACTGACGGGCCAGATGCAGGCCACTGTCTCTCCAGGGCAGCCAGAGGTTGTAGCTGGCAAAAGACATCAACATCGCCCGCATGCGGAAGTTGATCCAGCCATGGACCCGCAAGGCGCGCATGCAGGCATCCACAAAGGGAACGCCGGTGCGACCTTCGCTCCAGGCCGTCAAGCGCTTGGCGTCAGCTGCACGAATACCGCGCATGAACGGATGGAAATCGCTGAATTCAATCGCCGGCTGATCCTCCAGCTTCTGAATGAAATGGCAGTGCCAGTGCAGCCGTGATTCAAAGCTGCTGACGCCGCGGCCGCGGTGGGTGCGGCTGGTCTGCAGCACTTCCCGCATCGAGAGACAACCCCAGGTGAGATAAGCCGACAGGCGCGAACAACCGGTGAACGCGGTGTTGGGGCTCGACATCGACCGTTGATAGCTCTGGGAACGGTGCTGCAGAAAGTCGTTCAACTCCCCCAGGCCGATCGAACGCCCACCGATCTGACGCTGCGGACACGCATCCGAAAGCAGCTCTGAACAGGGGCGCTCCGGGATCACTCCAGGATCAATGTCCTCCAGCGATTGCAATGCAGCCGGCACGGGTTTGATGGGCTCCGTCATCTGAACCTCCCAGCGTTTGGCCCAGCCATTGCGGCTGCGCATCCGGCGCGTCACCCCGAACTGCGGGATTTCCGTCCAGGCGATGCCGTGCCGACGGGCCCAGGCACCAACGCGTTTGTCGCGCTGATACGCCCAGCCGTTGCCGGTTTCCTCATGGCTCCACAGCCCATCGATGCCGAACTGACGCCGGGCCCGTTCCAGCACCTGCACCACATCCCCAGCGCGCACCACCAGGGGTTGGCCCCGATCAGCTAGGGCCTGGCGCAACTCCAGCAGCGACTCCCGGCAAAACATCCACTGCCTCTCGGAGGCATCGGGCTGCTGCCACAACTCCGGCTCCACCACATACAGCGGCAGCACCAGACCCCGCTCCACAGCAGCTGCCAAGGGCCGGTGATCAACGATGCGCAGATCACGCTTGAACCAGACGACCTGCAGCGCTGCCATTCACTGCAATGAAGGGAACCCGGTTCTAGTGGATCCGGAGCTTCAGCCAAGCTTCAATCCACTGCCATTTTCATGACATCGGCAAAGCGAGTTTTCACCGTGTTGCGGAAAGCCACCACATCCAAACGGCGCGTCATCAACGCGGCAGCGAGGAAACAAACCATCTGCAGGCCGAACACGCCGCCATAGGCAGCAAACAAATCACCACCGTTCCAGGCTTTGAATAAGGTGAGCAGCCCGCCTCCACTGATGGTGGCCAGGCCGCAGGAATAGGCATAGCCGGCCCCCCAAAAACCAAGCAGAAAGCCGGTGCGTCCGGGCTGCACAAAGCTGAACATCAAGTTGAGGCAGGCATTCATGCACACCCCCAGCGACAGGCCAAACAAGCCAACGGCAGACCGCAACCGGGGGATCGACTGCTCCGCCCCAGCGCACAACATCAGCATCAAGGCCAGTGCAGCCAGCACCGCACCCACCTTGGCAGTGCGGATGTTTCCGGCACGCTCAATCAACCAAAAGCCACTCAGACCCAGGCCAGCGAAGAAGCCCAGGGCAATCAACACATTCAGCGCTGTGGTGGCACAGACACTCATGCCAAAGACTGCAGCGCCGTAGTGCTCAAGCACCGCGTCATTGAGAAACATGCTGAACGTGAACAGGCACAGCACCCCGAGGAAGCGGCCGGCCTGGGGGATGGTGCGCAGTTGAAACAACAACTGGGGCAAAGCCAACCGCTGGGGAACATCGGGCGGGACCGGCCCGGCAGTCAGCATCAAGCCTGTGGTGCGGCGCTCCACGCCAAAGACCGACACCACCCCAAGCCCCACCAGCAGCAGCAGCAGCAGCGGCGTCACCAGCGACAGACGCTCCAAACCAGCCAGCACCGCGGTGCGACTGGCATCAGCCGCACAGGCACTGCCGAACACCTGATTCACCAGAACACTTCCCAGCAACACCCCCAGGAGACGCATCCCCCACACCACCGACAGCACCCGCGGCCGTTCGGCTTCCGTGGTGCGATCGGCGATCAAGGCCGAAAAGGCGGTTCCACCAGCAGCAATCGCGATGCCGATCCCAATAAAAGCCAGGATCAAGAGACCGATCAGCAGCGCATTCAGCTCACCACCGGAGGACTCCATGCTGTTGGCCAAGCGCAGCATCAGCTGGCAGGCCACAGCGAACAACAGGGCAATCGCGACAGTGCTGCTGATGATGAAGAGCGTGCGCCGCAGCCGGCTGATGGGGATGCGATCGGAACGATGGCCGAACCAGACGCGGGTGAACCCCATCAACTGTTGACCACCCACAGCAACAGCCGCCAGCACCGCCGGGACCTGGATGTCTTGAATCAACAGACGATTCAGCAGTCCCAGGATCAGGACGCCGAGGATCCCCAGGCTGAGCTGGAACAGCCCCAAACGCAGACCAAGAGTCAGCGGGCCCAAGGCAGAATTTCAAAAACCTGAGGCAGGTATCACTGGACATCAAAAAAATCGATCGTGATTTGTTCGCGCAGGTTGCCGCTGAGGCTTGGCAGCATCCCCGCCTGCGCCTGAACCACAATTTCCACCGGGAACAGGATTCGGTTCAGCGCTTCCTCAACGCGCTGCAGCCCAGCACCTATGTGCGGCCCCACCGCCACCGGCGCAACGGTTCCGGCACAGGCTTCGAATGTTTTCTGGTGCTGCAGGGCGCCATCGGACTGCTGCAGTTCAACAGTGAGGGCGAGATCCAGCAGCAGCTCCATCTCAGCACCAAGGGGCCCACCCACGGCATCGAGATTGCAGAAGATCAGTTCCACACCCTGGTGGCCCTGGAGGCCGACAGCGTGATCTTCGAACTGAAACAGGGGCCCTACCAGCCCGCTTAAGACAAGGACTTTCTCAACGGCTTCCCCCAGGAGGGCACAACGGAGGCCGCCAGGCAGGAGTCGCAGTGGCGCGACCTTCTCTCAGGATCAGGCCTGACGTGAGGCTTCACGCGAGCGCTGCTTCTCATCCAGCAGTTCCCCTTCCAGTTGCTCGATCAAACGACTCACCAACGCCTGAAATTCCGGCTGGCAACCACGAAACGCCGCTTTGTGACGGATCGGCTCGTTGCGCATGCGCAGATCCGTGAGCATCAGCTGCAGCGAATCGATCCGGGCGTTGGAAGTCATGAACAGCGTCGGCGTTCCAGAACGAGGTTATGACGCAGCTGCTTCAAAGCTCCAGCTCCCGCAGCAGACTGTTTTGGGTCTCCCGGCCGAGGACGGCATGGGCCGCCATGGCACCACTCGCCGCCACGGGGGGGATGCCGATCCCGGGGAAGGTGCTGGCACCACAAAGCCAGAAATTGGCCAGGGGCGTCGTCACGCCCGGGAAGAGACCTTCAGCTGCTGAAAGGGCAGGGCCATAACTGCCCTGATGAACATTGAGGAAATGGCTGTGGGTCAGCGGCGTTCCCTCCATGATCAGCTCACAGCGATCGCGGATGTCGGGAATACGGCGTTCCAGCACCCGCCAGAACACAGCACATCGCTCCTGTTTTCTCTGCTGATACGCCGCGCTGTCGCGCTCCAGATCAGCCCAGAGCTCCCAGGGTTCGCTGGCCGGGGTGTAGGCATGCAGCACATGGCGACCAGCCGGCGCCATCGAGGCATCCAACACCGACGGAATCGACAACACCACAGCATTGCGCTCGGCGTCGATCCCACGCGCCCAGTCATCCACCCAGACGGTGTGGATCGGCAGATCCTCCAGGCCCGTGGCATCAAAGCCCAGATGCAGATGCAGGAAGCCGTTGCAGGCCGGTGTGGCCTGACGCTGACGCTGCCACTTCGGCGCCACGGACTCCGGCAGCAGACCAAGGGTGGACCAGATGTCGGCATTGCAGATCACCTGCCGCGCCGCAATCTGCGTTCCATCGACCAACGTCACACCCACGACGCGATCCCCCTCCACCCGCAGCTGCTGCACCGCCTTGCCGGTGTGCAGGCTGCCGCCGTGAGCTTTCAAGCCACGCACCAGGGCCTCAACCACCGCTGCACTGCCGCCAACGGGATAGTCGAGATGGGCATCCGGCTCAAACCACTCGCCGAACAGCGTGGCCATGGCTGCGGCGTTGGTGTCTCCCATTGGCATGCCGCTGATCAGGAAGGAGAGCAGATCCACCCAATGGCGCAGGAAAGGATCGCTGAGGTGACGATCCACCAGGGGCCCAAAGGAACCGGAGAGGTGACGCATCGCCGCAAGATGCGGCAGCAGACGTCCACCGCGCTTCAGAAGTTGCGCCATGCCATCCACCCCAGGCCGCAGGGCCAACAAGGGCAAAGCATCGGCAGCGGCGGCAATCGGCTGAAGCGCCTCCACAAAACGCCGCCATTCGGCGGCCACCTCGGGGCCGCGCAGACTGCGCACCACAGCCTCAAAGTCGTCGTGCCCAACGGCGATGCGCAGATCCCCTTCCGGCAACAGCACATCCCAGCTGCGATAGGGAATCACCTCCAGGGTCTGACCCAGCGCGCGCAACACCTGGGCCAGGGGATTGCTGCTGGGCCAACGCCCCAGGCCACTCCAGAGGGATGGACCGGATTCGAAGTGGTAACCATGGCGTTGAAAGCCATGGGCGGCTCCACCGGGTTGGTGATGGGCTTCCAGCACCAGCACCTCACAGCCGGCGCGGGCACACAAACCTGCGGCACAGAGCCCACCGATGCCGCTGCCGATCACCAGAACGTCGACGTCGCTTCTGATCATCCGCTCAGCATCCGCGTCATCATTGTGGTCATTGGCGCAAGACGATGCGCACTCGACTGCTGCTTCCCATGCTGATCCTGGCCTTGGCCTGGGGGCAGGAGCTGATCGACCAACTGCTGTTTGCGGGGCAGTGGAACCTGCCGATGGGGCCGGATCAACCGTGGTGGGGGGTGATCACAGCGCCATTCAGCCATGCCGGCTTCGGGCACCTGATCTCCAACAGCCTGGCGTTTCTGCCCCTGAGCTGGCTGGTGCTCAGCCGGGGGATGCGCGATTACCTGAGCGTCTGGCTGTCGGTGCTGCTGATCAACATTCCGGTGGCCCTGTTCTGGCCCGCCCGCAGCCATGGACTCTCGGGCGTGGTGTATGGGCTGCTGGGCTATCTGCTGCTGATCGGCTGGCTGGAACGCCGGATCCTCTCCATCGCTCTGGGCCTGGTGGCGTTCTGGCTTTACGGCTCAGCCCTGATCGCCTTGATCCCCGGTGTATCACCAGCTGGCGTCAGCTGGATCGGCCACAGCGCAGGATTCATCGGCGGCCTTGTGGCGGCTCTTGCGGTGTATCGCGAGCCCACCGCCAATTGAAGACAGCCAATTGAAGACGGCCAGTTGAAGACAGTCAATTGAGCTCAGTCCTGGGCCAGAACCTCATCGAGGAACGCCAAGGGGCGTTCCATTGTGGCGGAGTAGCCGAGCAGGCTTTGATCGCGGTGGCAATAGATCACGCTGTCATCGGCGTCGAGCAACACGGTGGCGCCGCGCTGGGTGATGTAGTCGTCACAGGGCACGTAGGTGCGCCAGTTGCGGAGCACTTCATTCATGTTGCGCAAACGCTTGGTGGCGAGCTCAAACGGTCGCTGGAACCCAGCACCACCGGCCTGGCGGAACAGAGCCCCCCGGAAGCGCGGCAGAGGAAAGGCTTCAACCCACTCTTCGTCGTCGAAGATCTGGGCCGCCGAGCGATCTCCGGTGTAACCGCGCAACACCTCGCGCAGGGTGCCCGGCGAGCCGACGCCGGCGCACATCAGCAGAAAACCAGGCCAGGGCCCACCGGGGAGCTTCAAGCCGCTCTCCAACCCCAGGGCCTGATGCAACAGCGGCGATGGATCGGCGATCAGCTGCTGCAGGGGAAACCCGGTGAAGGCCGCGAAGCGCTCAGCACTGCCGGCGTTGCCGATGCCGAACAGCTGAACCTTGACCCCAAGCGCCGCCAACTGGGGAAGCCTTGGCACCAGCGCCTGGGCGTATTCGATCGAGTCGAAATCCCCTAGCTGGCCCTGCACAACAACAAGGCGCTTGCAGCCGCTCTCCATGCCGGCGACTCCGGCCAGCCGTTGCAGCAGTGGATCCAGTGGAATCATCCCGACAGGCTGACATTTCTCCTCCGAGAACGTGAATGGCGCTTGCGCACCGCCTGAGAGACTCAAGTCAAAGGCAGGAAGCAGATGGGCAAGAAATCTGGCTTCACAAGTGCTGAGATCGAGGAGATCAAGCGTCTGTATCTGCAGGAAGGGCGATCGATCCTGCAGATCCCCAAGATCCTGGGCAAAGGCAGTGAAAACTCCGTGCGCAACGCCCTGCACAAGGCCCGGGTGAAGCATGCGCCGGAGGAACGCACCAAGCTGGAACGATTCAAGCCCGATCAAGTTTTTGGCAACGTCACCCTTTTAAAACGACTCAAAAAAGCGAAAAAACTGAAGTTCCATGCCCGCTGCTCCTGTGGCTACGAATTTGACGTTGACCCATTCCGACTGACGCTGCCGGAACACCACAAAGACAGAATTGCTGCATGCCAACGCTGCAGCAAAGCACAAACAGAGGAACGCTCCAAGCCTGAAGCCTGAGAGAATCAATCAAGATAAGTTCAACAGAGCACACAAAACCAACAAATATTTCAACAGCTTCACAGCAACAAACACAAAATCCCACAACTCGCATCACCCCCCTTCTCCTGTCATTGCAGGGGTTAAGAGCAGAACTTGTATCAAGCTGACGCAGCCTTAACAATGGCTAAAGAGCAAGGTATCAAGCAGAACCTTGCGACATTCGGGCGACGACGTAGAACTCAAAAAGTTTCTATCCATCCCTATTCACGCCATGGAACTCACTTTCTTGGGCAACAAATATGCAAAGACAGAAGCAGTATCAACGAGGCCAACAATCCAACTGAAATACATGGGCAAAAGCTATCGGGCTGAGCAAATCAAATCCGTTCGCAATTGCGTTGCTCTGACCTACCGCGGCGTCTCCTACTCCAAAGCCTGAAGGATCCTTAAGGCAGGGCACTGAGAACGCAGCCGACGTGACGGCATAACGCTGCAGGATCGGCACAATGGCGCGATCAGACTTCTGATCACAGTCCTGATCGCGTCCAGTTCTTTGGCCTGGCCGGTAAAGAGTGCGGAACCAATCTCCCTCGTGGTGGTTCCCTTCGATGCCGCATGGGGGTCGCGACGTCTTCCCGTTCAGCCCGCAGGGTTGCTGCCGCCACCTCCAATCCCTGCACCGAGTCCAGCCAGCGAAGCCAACGCTGAACCAAGGCCGCAACGCCAACGCTGGTGCCGGGGTGGCTGTTGAACGGGACTAGCTGTTGAGCCCGGCGGCTGTTGAACACAGCACGGCTGTCACCTGGAAGCGTTCTGTGTAAACCGAAAGGAGAAGCCCCCTTTCCAGCCCTAACGATGCGAAACGCGGCGCTGTTGATGGCGAGCCTCCTTCTGGGATCCATGGCTCTTGCCGGTGGCAAGCGGGCCACAGCCCAAGGGCCGTCCGAGCAGTTCGCCACCGCTGAGGCGATGCGGGTGATCCCGAAGGGGGCAACGATCACCAACACCACTTGCAAGAGCATTGATGTGGGAGCCAGCAGCCGCTATCAGTGCACCATCAGCTACAGCCCCTGAGCTGATCGATGAAAGGCTGGCGTGCTGCGTGTTGGAGCCTGATCCTGCTGGGGATCCCGGCTGCGGGGCGCGCCGAATTTGAGCAGTGTCGCTTGATCGATCAGGTGCTGAATCGCCTGGGCAACGCCATGGCCATCAACCGTTTGATCATTGCGGAAGGCAAGGACAGCACGGCTGTCGATGCGGCGAATGATGCTCTGGCCGAACAGAACGAGAGCTACCGGAGCACCAAGCGCCAACGCGCCAACGCGCCAACGCGCCAAAGCCGGCTGCGATGGCTGGCAACGGGACTGACTGGCTGACGGGCTGTTGTCTGACTGACTCACTGACTCACTGACTCACTGGCTCACGCCAGGCAAGCTGGTGAAGCGCTGATCGAGAGACCTTGGCCGTCACCGTCTGCCAGAACTGCGGAAGCCGCCGGTTTCGTGCCGACCGATCCATGGCCGGGCGGCTGGTCTGTCAGAACTGCGGCCTTGCGGCCGGTAGCCGAGCTGCACGGTCCACACCGCACAGCAGGCGGCGCAGCAACGCAAAACGCTGGCTGGTGATCCTGCTGATCGCGGTGATCGTGCTGGTGGTGATCACGTCGTAAGCAACTGCACCACCTCAGCGGTGTTCGCCGACAAAGGCTTGGCGGCCAGCTGGTCGATGGCCTGACGCATGACCATTTGACGCTCGGGGCCGTAACTGCCGCAGCGACTGAACACCTTGGCCATCCGTGATGCGGTGATCGGATTGCGGGAGTCGACCGCTGCGATCTGCTCCGCCATGAACCGGTAGCCACTGCCATCGATGGCGTGAAATGCCTGAACATTGGCGGTGAATCCACCGAGAACAGCGCGAAGGGAATTGGGCGCCAGGGGATCGAAGCGCGGGTGCTCCAGCAGCTGTTGAACCCGCTCCAACGCGTTGGACCTGGGGGCCGATGCCTCCATCGCGAACCAGGCATCCAGGATCACGGGCTTGTCTTGCCAACGCTCGTAGAACAGCGCCATCGCCTGCTCACGCTCGGCGCTTTCCTGCGGTAGCAAGGCCCGCAGGGCTCCCCGTGCCAGGGTCATCGAGGGGCCGGAAACAGCAGCCAATGCCTCCGCTTGAACCGTTGCATCACCAGCCGCGGCAAGCCAGCGCCAGGCCAAGGCGGTCAGGGCCCGGCCGCCCTGACCCGCCGGCCAAGCCAGGGTCCAGTTAGCCCGGGCCAGCTCCAGAAGGCGACGCAGGGACGACTGCAATTGAACGCCCATCTCATGGGTCCACGCCCGGAAGGCTTGATCCAGCGCCAGCGGATCCACCGGGGATTGCAACGCCTCCAGTTCCGCCATGCCCGGCAGCGCCAGCAGCGCCGCCAGATCCATGCCATCACAACCGTCGTAGGCACAGATCCGCTGATCGAGGGCCTGAATCAGCGCCGCTTCCACGGCAGGCTTCGGCTGGTTTTCAGCCCGCGCCAACAGCACCTGGCGTGCAAGGCGCTGGGCCGCATCCCAGCGGCAGAACGGGTCATCATCCGAAGCCAACAGCTGCAAGCACTCCTCCAGCGGCTGCTCCAAACGCACCTGAACCGGGGCCGAGAAGCGGCGCAGCACCGAAAGGGCAGGGGGGGTGTCGCCAGGCTGGCCCTGCAAGGTGATGCTGGCGCGCTCAGCCTCCATCACCAGGAGCTGCTCCTCACCAACACGGCCTTGCTCCCCTACCAGGGCCATGGCAACCGGCAGCACCAGGGGCTGTTTGTCCGCCTGCCCCGGCGTCGGAGGCGTCGTCTGGTGCAAGTCCACCGTGAGCTCACCCGATTCAGGGTTCCACTGCCGATCAATGCTGAGTTCCGGAGTTCCTGCCTGGTGGTACCAGCGCTTGAAGCGTTCCAGATCAAAGCCCAGCGGCTCGCCCTGGCTGGTGGCGCCATCGGCGATCGCCTGAACGAAGTCTTCCGTCGTGGCGGCTGTGCCGTCGAAGCGTTGCACGTAAACCTCCATTCCCTTCATGAACCGCTCGGGTCCCAGCAGGGTGCGCAGCATGCGGATCAATTCCGCACCTTTTTCGTAGATGGTTGTTGTGTAGAAGTTGTCGATCGCCTGGTATTCCGCTGGCTTCACTGGGTGGGCCGTCGGGCCAGCATCCTCACGGAATTGGGTGTTGCGCAACATCGCCACATCCTCAATGCGCTTCACCGCCTCCGAATGCAGATCCGCGGTAAAGCACTGATCACGGAACACCGTCAGGCCTTCTTTGAGCGACAGTTGGAACCAATCCCGGCAGGTGATTCGATTTCCGCTCCAGTTGTGGAAGTACTCATGGGCAATCACACTTTCGATGCGTTCAAGTTCTGCATCGGTGGCCGTTTCCGCATCCGCCAGAACAAGCTTTGAGTTAAAAATATTCAGACTCTTGTTTTCCATCGCGCCCATGTTGAAGTGTCGGACGGCGACGATGTTGTATTCATCCAGGTCGTATTCAAGGTTGTAAACCGATTCATCCCATTGCATGGATCGTTTCAACGAAGCCATGGCATGGGCCGTGAAGGGTTCATCCCCCTCCTCCACATGCAAGCGCAGGGTGACCTGCCGGCCCGACGCCGTTGTGTAGTGATCACGAATCTCCCTGAGGTCTCCGGCCACCAGGGCGAACAAATAGGAGGGCTTGGGGAAGGGGTCATCCCACGTGACCGCATGACGATCAGCGCCGACGGATTCCTTCTGAACCGGATTGCCATTGCTCAACAGCACAGGGCAGCTGCTGCGGCTGGCCTCAATCCGCACCTGCCAGCGGCTCAGCACATCCGGACGATCAGGGTGCAGGCTGATGCGCCGGAATCCCTCGGCCTCGCACTGGGTGCTCAGCAGACCACCACTGGCGTACAGGCCTTCGAGCGAACTGTTGGAGTAGGGATCCAGACGGCAACGGGTTTCCAGCACAAACGGCTGGTCCGGCACGTTGGGGATGGTGAGACGTCCGTCGGCAAAGCTGTATTCCTCTGGCGACAACGGCGCCTGGTCGATCACCAGGGATTCGATCGCCAGATCAACGCCGCACAGCACCAAGGGCTCTCCAGGCCGACGCGGTTCAAGGCTGAGCCTGGAGGCAACGACGACTTGGTCGTCCTGGATGTTCACGTCCAGGGCGATGGAAGGGAGTTCAAAGGCCCACGGCGTGTATTCCGCCAGACGAATCGAAGCAGCTGGAGTCATGGCCGAACCACGCGAGGACCGAACGATCCTGACGGACGACGCTCAAAACCGGGACGTTTCAGCCAAGCTGCCGACCATCAAGCAAGCAACGGCATCAGAGCAGAGGAACAGACACAAAAAAACGCCTGACCTCAGCAGGCCAGACGTTTTCAATCGTTTGAGCCTGGGAAGATCTTATTTTTTCGAAGGCTTCAACGAAGCAGCAGCTTTTTCAAAGCGTGCTTTTTCTGCAGCGGGAACTGATTTAGGGCAGAACTTCAGCGCACCACCAACGATCATGAATCCTGCATTGTTGAGAAATTGCTTCTCAGGCAAGGCATCTTTGGTGCCGGGAAGCAAACCACCGTGCTTGCCATAAATGACATGCAACTGACCAGCGAGGGCCACGGCCAGAGACTTGTTGAAATCGATCTTCTGCGCCCTCGCCTCACAGAAGGTGGCAATCGACATCACGCCGTAGGTGTTGACCTCCATGGCCGTGGCAGGAGTGGGCTTGTCCTTGGAGGCCTGAGCCAGAGCCGTTGCCGGTGACAGGAAGGGGGCAGCCAGCACGAGAGCTGCGGCAGCGAATGAACGACGAATCACCTTGGGTCCCGGCAGCGTCAAATTTTTCGCAACTTACCGCCCATGCCAAAGCTGGCCGAAGCTCAGGCGCGGTTGTTGAACTGGGCCATCAGCGCAACGGCGCCGTTGAGTCGTCCTGGATCAATCGTCTTCGATCAGTCGTCCTCGATCAGTGGCAGGGGATCGGACATTCGAATCTCATGGTGATGCTCAACGATCGAGAGATCACCGTTCTCCCAGCTGTAGATGGCGCGGTAGCGGTAGCGGTCCTGATCGACAAGGCGAATGTGCTCAAGGATGTCCCACTGCTGGTAGTGGGATTCCAGGATGGTTTCGTGCTCATCCACCTGACGCAGCCGTGTACGCACCGGGTCTCCCGTCAAATAACCACGACTTCTCTGGAGTTGATGGCCCCACAACGTGGCTTCCATCACGCCACTGCGTTCAAACCAGGGCTTGCGGGCAAAGAATTCATCGGAATGTTGGTCCTCCTGGTCAGACCACCAGCTGAAGCGGTAGCGGCTCTCACCCACCTCAGGGTGTGCGAACGCCTCCATTTTCAGGTTCATGTCCAAGTGGAGAACCTGGTCGTCACTGAAGGTGTATTGCCGTCGGGAACGCCACAAGCCCAGATTGCGGCTGAACCAGCGACGCAGGTTGCTGTCCACCTGAATCGAAGGCTGAGCAGCCGCTCCGCCGGGAACGGTCAGAGGAACACGGTTTTGCGCAGAAAAAAGCGACATGGACCGCGTCAATGACGCAACGGAGTGTTCCTGTTCGTCTTAGCGCTGCTGGCGCCGCAGTCAAAAACCCATAAGGTGAGCATCGGTTTTTGCTGTCTTGCAGTCCGCGTGGTCAAGGACGCTCCCAAGACACGGCAAACCCTGAAGCTGTTGCTGGTGGCAGCTCGACATCACCTGTCGGGTCAGGACCTCCGTTCCCTGGTGCAGTTCCTGGAACGGGAGGACCTGGGCTTCGAAGTCACCCTGCAAGTAGCCGATCCCGCCCAGCAACCCGAACTGCTTGAGCTGCATCGCCTCGTGGTGACGCCAGCGCTGATCAAATTGGCGCCCAACCCCAAGCAGGTGTTCGCGGGAAGCAACATCCTTCAGCAACTCAAAGGATGGGTGCCCCGCTGGAAACAGGATGGGGTGGTGAGCGGCCTTGGCCTGAGCCTCAGGCCCACCGAACTCGACGGCAGTCGCACCCAGAAGGAACTCCAGCTGGAGGATCAGCTGCTGGTGCTGCGCCAGGAGAACGAAACGCTGATCGATCGCGTTAGTGCCCAGGAACGCCTGTTGCGCATGGTGGCCCATGAACTGCGCACCCCACTCACGGCAGCGGCCTTGGCTCTGCAAAGCCAGAAGCTGGGCCAGATCGACATGGATCGCTTTCAGGATGTGATCACCCGCCGCCTGGAAGAGATGGAGGCGCTGTCGAAGGATTTGCTGGAGGTGGGCACCACCCGATGGGAAACCCTGTTCAACCCTCAAAGGCTTGACCTGGCCAGCGTTTCAGCCGAAGTGATCCTCGAGCTCGAAAAATTGTGGTTGGGGCGCAACGTCGAAATCAAAACCGATATTCCCGCTGACCTGCCCAAGGTTTTCGCTGATCAGCGCCGCATGCGCCAGGTGCTGCTGAATCTGCTCGAAAACGCCCTGAAGTACACCAACGACGGCGGCCACATCTCGCTCACGATGCTGCACCGCACCAGCCAGCGGGTGGAGGTGAGCGTTTGTGACAGCGGCCCGGGCATTCCGGAAACAGAACAGCAGCGAATTTTTCTGGATCGGGTGCGGCTGCCGCAAACCTCCGACCAAACCACCGGTTACGGCGTGGGGCTGTCGGTCTGCCGCCGCATCGTTGAAGTGCACGGCGGCAAGATCTGGGTGGTGTCGGACCCTGGCGAAGGTGCCTGCTTCACCTTCACGGTGCCGATCTGGCAAGGACAAGGTGTCGAATGGGGTCAAGCTGTCTTGACGGAGGGTCCGACCAAGCCCTAGTGTTCACAAGTGATCAGGAGCACAGACAGCTCGCTGGTTACGGCCTCGCCCCCATCGTCTAGAGGCCTAGGACACCTCCCTTTCACGGAGGCGACAGGGGTTCGAATCCCCTTGGGGGTATGACCTCTTCACCAAACCTCTTTTTGGTGATGAATTGAGTACCAATTCACGTTTCTAATGATGCCTTAAGGCCCAAGATCTTTGGGTCATCAAAAGCTTCCAAACTGCTGCGCAGTCGCTTCTTGTTCAGCTGTTTCTGCGGTGGGCTTCCTGCACAACGGCGTTGAGGTTGCTGGAGAGATCGTCCCGCAGCCGCTCCTCGATCAGACCGATCGGCATGCCAAGACAGCCTTGAACAGTCAGCTCATAGAGCAGTGAGCTGCCATCGGGACGCTGACGGATCTGCCAGGACCCTTCAAAACGTCGAAAATCCCCTTTCACCATGCGGAACTGCAGCAGTCCGTCTTGGCGGTATTCCGTCAGCTCCAACTGAACCTGGGCCGAGAAGCGAAGACCCAGCAGCTGCTGGCTGCCCACTTGTTGAAGGCGCACCGTCTGACCCTGGCGCTGAATCAGCTCACTGGTGCTGAGGTTGGGAATGAATCGGGACAGATTCTCGTAGTCCGTCAGCACATCCCAGAGCAGCTGAACAGGCAGTGGAGATTTGAGTTCAGCGGCAAGACGCCGCGTCCCCTGGGGCAGCCGCTCCATGGTCTGCTCGATCGCAGTCCCTGAATCTGCGGAGGTTTGAAGCCCTCGTCCAAACATTGTCTGGGGGAAAACCAAAAGAGACGCCGAGATGAGGGGCCGAACCCGAGGATCTTAATGAGGTCGCCTGGATCACATCAGATTCTGTTCCGAACAGCAACCTTTTTGTGTGAAATCAAAGGCCACGCCTATAGTCGCGCCACCAAAGGCAGGTGATTTCTATGCGGGTGTCCAATGCAGCGTCAGAGCACTGCAATGAGGCTCTGTTCACTGTTGTGGCCAGTGGTCCCCAGGTCGGCTCCAACCCGTCCGTCGTGCGGACCTACACCGTTGCGATGAACCAGTTTTCCGCACTTTTCAAACGATTGGGGGCCACTGGCGCCAAGATCGTTTCTGTGAATGGTGCAGGCGAAGAGCGTCCCACCGCTCCTGTTGCCAGCACCCCGGCACCTGCCAAACAACCCGCCAAAAAACCCGCCAAGAAAGCCGTGACGTCAAGCGCCCCGAAGAAAAAGCCCCACGCCGACGTTCCGGTCAACACCTACAAGCCCAAAACACCGTTCATGGGCACGGTCACGGAGAACTACTCCCTGCTCAAGGACGGTGCGATCGGCCGTGTGCAGCACATCACCTTTGATCTGGCCGGCGGCGACCCGCAGCTGAAGTACATCGAAGGCCAGAGCATCGGCATCATTCCCGAAGGAGAAGACGCCAACGGCAAGCCCCACAAGCTGCGCCTGTACTCCATCGCCAGCACCCGCCACGGCGACAACCTGGAGGGCAACACCGTCTCCCTATGCGTTCGCCAGCTCGAATACAAGAACGACGCCGGTGAGCAGATCTACGGCGTCTGCTCCACCTACCTGTGCGACATCGAACCCGGCACCAAGGTGAAGATCACCGGTCCGGTCGGCAAGGAGATGCTTCTCCCTGATGACGAGGACGCCAACATCATCATGCTCGCGACGGGCACCGGCATCGCTCCGATGCGCACCTACCTGCGTCGCATGTTCGAGCCCCGTGAACAGGAAGCCAACGGCTGGAAATTCCGCGGCAAAGCCTGGTTGTTCATGGGCGCACCCAAAACCGCCAACCTGCTCTACGACGAGGACTTCCTCCACTACGAGAAAGAGTATCCCGACAACTTCCGCTACACCAAAGCGATCAGCCGGGAACAGCAGAACGCCAAGGGCGGCCGGATGTACATCCAGGACCGCGTTCTGGAGCACGCTGAAGAGATCTTCGCGATGATCGAAGACCCCAAGACCCATGTGTACATGTGCGGCCTGCGCGGCATGGAGCCGGGCATCGACGAAGCCATGACCGCCGCCGCGGCCGCTAAGGGGCTCGACTGGGCCGAACTGCGTCCCCAGCTCAAGAAGGCTGACCGCTGGCACGTGGAAACCTATTGATCGACCAAGCGCTGATCCATCAGCCAACGATCGTCTCCAGTCCACCCCGAGGGGTGGACTTTTTTTTGGGTTGGCAACAAAGGCTGACGCCAACACGGAAACAAAGCGGCGAGTCCATGTCTGTTGCCAGTTCCGTGCCTAAACCAGCGTCAGAAGCCTGGAAACTCCATGGTTGCCACGATGACGAACCCCCTCAGGGTTGGACTGCGTCAGGAGCGCGTGATCGCGCCGCAGTGTCTGGTGATCTTCGGCGCCAGCGGTGATCTGACCCACCGCAAACTGGTGCCAGCCCTGTTTGAACTGTTCAAGCAACGGCGTCTGCCCAGTGAGTTCGCCCTGCTGGGCTGTGCGCGACGGCCATGGAGTGACGAGGAGTTCCGCGGAAAGATGGCGGAGGCACTGGCCAGCACGATCGAGGACGATCCTCAGGCCTGGGAGCAGTTCGTGGGCAAGTTGTTCTACGAGCCGGTCGACCTACAGAACACCGATCAGATGCTGAGCCTGCACACCAGGCTCGAGCAGATCGATCAACAGTGCGCCACCCGCGGCAACCGCACCTTTTATCTCTCCGTCTCCCCCAAGTTCTATGGCAGTGGCTGCCGTTCACTGGCCGACGCGGGCCTGTTGAAGGACCCCAAACGCAGCAGGGTGGTAATCGAGAAGCCCTTCGGACGCGACTACGGCAGTGCCCAGGCCCTCAATCGTGTGGTGCAGGCCTGCGGTCAGGAGAACCAGATCTTTCGCATCGACCATTACCTGGGCAAGGAAACCGTTCAGAACATCATGGTTCTGCGGTTTGCCAACACGATCTTCGAGCCGATCTGGAACCGCAATTACATCTCCAGTGTTCAGATCACCGCCGCTGAAACGGTTGGCGTGGAGGAAAGGGCCGGGTACTACGAATCGGCCGGTGCCCTGCGGGACATGGTGCAGAACCACCTGACCCAGATGCTGGCGATCACCGCCATGGAACCACCAGGGCGCTTTGACCCGGAGGCCATCCGCAACGAAAAAGCCAAGGTTCTCCAGGCTGCCCGCCTGGCCGATGAGCTCGAACCCTGGAACTGCTGCATCCGTGGCCAGTACGGACCCGGTGGTTCGGCGGAATCGCCCCTGGCCGGATACCGCCATGAACCCGGTGTGGATCCCAACAGCACCACCGAGACCTACGTGGCGATGAAGCTGTTCATCGACAACTGGCGCTGGCAGGGGGTCCCGTTCTACGTGCGCACCGGCAAACGGCTGGCCAAGCGCACCAGTGAGGTGGTGCTCACCTTCCGTGAAGCACCGGTGCATCTGTTTGATGCTGCCACCGGAGGCCCAACCGCCAATCAGCTGATCCTGCGCATCCAACCGGATGAGGGGGCCGAATTCCGCTTCGAGGTGAAGTCACCCGGATCTGGCATGCGCAGCCGCCCGATCGACATGGAGTTCTCCTACGACGAATCCTTCGGGGAACCCTCCGATGAGGGCTATGTGCGGCTCCTGGCTGACGCCATGCTCAGCGACCCCACCCTGTTCACCCGCAGCGATGAGGTGGAAGCGGCATGGCGGCTCTACACCCCGCTGCTGGAACTGATTGAAGACAGCCCCTGGCAGCTGCCGGTTCATCCCTACGAATCCCGCACCTGGGGACCTGCCGCCGCGGATGCCCTGCTGGCGAAGGACGGACTGCTCTGGCGACGCCCCTGACCGCGCACGTTCACAGCCCTGTTGTTCAGCTCTCCACGTCTCGTTCATCCGTCACCATGTCCCCTCAGCTCACCCTGCAAACCCCGCTCGAACTGGCACCGGCGGAGGTGCCCCACTACCTCGAACAGCTCTGGTCCCCCGAGCAGCAGGGCAGCACGGGCACCGGGGCCAACACTTTCTGCCTGCTGATCTGGCAACCCGCCTGGGCCGAGCAGCAATTGATCCGCAGTGGTCGTTTATCAGGCCCCATCACGGGACAGCAATCCGCCCCCTTGATCGCTGCGGGCCGCCTGGCGGTGCTGGATGCCGACCTTCCCCTGAGCACACCGCCCCTGGATGGGGCTGTGGTGAAGGCGGTGGCTGATTTGGAAGGGCAAGCCAACGCCGAAGACCTGCGTGGGCAGTACATCGATCCGGCCCTAAGTGCACTGATGCCCCGGCGCCTGATCACCCTGGCGCCCACCATCGATGCGGCCCAGCCCCTGGAAACACTCGTGGCCGCCTACTGCCCGCTGCCTGAAGAAGGCGGTGGTACCGCCGCCTGCGGCGATGTGGTGGTGCTGCGGGGCGGCCATGGCGCCCTGCATGAGGGCCTTTCGATTCTCGACCCCCTGCTGCCGGAATCGATGCCGGCCTGGGTCTGGTGGAACGGCTGCATCGACGAAGCACCGGAGCTGATGCAACGGCTCACCAGCGCACCACGACGCCTGATCATCGACACCGCGTTGGGGGATCCACATCAGTGCCTTGAGCTGCTGCGTCACCGCGTGGAGAGCGGCCAGGCGGTGAACGATCTCAACTGGCTGCGCCTGCGCAGCTGGCGCGAGACCCTGGCCATGGTGTTCGACCCGCCGCAACGGCGTGATGCCCTCAGCCACATCACCCGTCTCAACATCGACGTTGAGGGCCATCACCCTGCCCAGGGGCTGCTGCTGGCCGCCTGGATCGCCGATCGACTGGGCTGGACGCTGCTATCGACCGCTGCTGTCGAAAACGGAACCACCGCCCAGTTCAAGCGCTCCGATGGCACCGAGGTGAGCTTCCAACTGATGGCCGTGCCAGTCGCTCAGCCCAACGTGCACGCCGGCCAGATGGTGGGGCTGCGGCTGATCGCTGAACCGGAGAACGGCCAGGGGGTGTGCGTGATTCTCTGCGCTGAATCCGGGGGCTGCATGCGTTTGGAGGGGGGAGGCATGGCCAACCTCGAGCTGCATGAGGAAGTGGTTCCCGTGCAGCACGACACCCCTGAAATGGATGTGGCCCGCCTGCTGGGCGGCGGTCACGACAGCACCAATCCACTGCTGGCCGCTGCGGCTCCGCTGGCTGCCAGGCTGCTGGGCTGATCCGCATCTGAGCCATGGCCGCTGTCATCGCTGCACCAGCCAGTGGCAACGGCAAAACCCTGTTGAGCCTGGCGCTGCTGAGCTGGGCCCAGCAGAACGGACGCCGGATCCAGGCCTTCAAGGTGGGACCGGACTATCTCGATGCCCAGCTGCTCAGCCAGGCCTCGGGGCAGGCCTGTCGCAACCTCGATCTCAATCTCTGCGGTGAAACCTGGGTTCGCCAGGCCTTTCACGGTTACGGCGGTGCCTCTGAGCTGACCCTCGTGGAAGGGGTGATGGGGCTCTTCGATGGCATCGGCAGCAGTACAACCGGAAGCACCGCGGACGTGGCCCGCCTGCTGGACCTGCCGGTGGTGCTGGTGCTGGATGCCGGTGGTCAGGCCGCCTCCCTCGGCGCCATCGTGCGCGGATTCCGCGATCACGATCCCCAGCTGCGCATCGCCGGCGTGGTGCTCAACAAGGTCAGCAGCCCCAGGCACCGGGAGCTGCTGGCCGACGTGCTGGAGCGCATGGAGGTGCCATTGCTGGGCTGCTTGCCACGCAGCGAAGCCCTGGCCCTGCCGGGCCGGCATCTCGGCTTGGCCCCGGCCCATGAATTGGAGGCCCCCGAGCAGCGACGCCAGGCCTGGGCCGCTCTGGCCAGCCAGCACCTGAACCTGGAACGCCTGGTCCCCCTGCTACAGGCGCCCCGCCCCGGGCCGCATCCCCTGGCCAGCATCCCCATGGAGCAGGGCCAGCCCCTGCCGGTGGCTTTGGCCAGTGATGCCGCCTTTCACTTCCGCTACCAGGAAACCAGTGAACTGCTGGAGCACATGGGCATACCCGTGCTCCGCTGGAGCCCTCTGGCCGATGAGGCCATCCCTGCAGACGCCAAGGGCCTGATCCTGCCGGGCGGTTTCCCCGAACAGCACGCTGCCCAGCTCAGCGGCTGCACGCGAAGCCTGGGCTCGCTGCGGGCGTTCGTGCAGCAGCGACCTCTCTACGCCGAATGCGGCGGGATGCTTGTGCTCGGAGAGCAGCTGACCGACCTCGATGGCACCAGCCACCCCATGGCGGGCCTGCTTCCCTTCACAGCCAAGCGCGGCCCGCTGCAGGTGGGCTATCGCCGCCTGCAGGCGCGGCGGGACAGCCCTGTGGTGGAGAGCGGTCAGCAGCTGGTGGGCCATGAATTTCACCGCTGGGAACTGCACACCAACCGGCCGTCCTCCGACAGGTCAGTGCTGTGGGACATTGAGGGATGGAAAGTCCATCGACATTCGGAAGGATGGGTCGATCAGACGGTTCACGCGAGCTGGGTTCACCTGCACTGGGCAAGCTCTACGACGATCTGCTCCCGATGGCGCGCCGCGCTCGAATCCGGGGAGAGAAGATCGCCAAACGCTTCGTCAGCCGCCAGCAGCCCCCGCGGGTCCAACCCTTCTCCGAACGCTGGCGCTGGGTGATCGAAGGTCGCGTTCAGCGGGTGGGGTTCCGCGCCAGCTGCAATCGGCGCGCCCTGGATCTCGGCATCAGCGGCTGGGTGCGCAACCTGAGTGATGGCCGTGTGGAAGTGCAGGCCGAGGGGCCACCGCTGGCCTTGTCTGAACTGCGGGCCTGGTGTGAGGTCGGGCCGCCGGGCGCCCGGGTGGTTCGGGTGACCCCCAGCCAGCTCCCGGTCACGGGCGACGACTGGTTCGAAGTGCGCTACTGAGACGAAGTGCGCTGAGACATAGACGCGAAAAAATTGGGAAGGAGGTCTCCACGCTCCGCCCATCTCGCTACGGCTGAAGCAGGACCTTCGCGCCTGCCGCATGCTCCGCTTTGGATTTGTCCTGTTGATCACTGCGCTGCCCCTACTCGGCATGGAGGCCATGAGCACGCGACGGGAAACCACCAAGCAGGCGTTCGATTCCGCGACAGAAGCCCTCAACGCCTGTCAGAGCTGGCGGCTCAGGGAAGGACAGTTTTCGGCCCTGATTCCCGCCGCTGCACCGGTGTCAACACAGGCGCGACCTGTGCAGACCGACATCCGCAGCTGCGAGGCCGATCTGGACCATGCGCTGGTGCTGGGGCGCCGTTACAGCGTGGTGCCCGGCATGCACTACAACAAAACACTGCGGTCGCTGCTCCACCCGATCCATCGCACCTTTCCTTACCTGCTGCCAGATGGCACAACTGGCGAATAAAGCCCCAGGCATGTCTTGAGCAACTTTCTTGACACCGAAGACAAAGCCTTCTGGAGAGCCCTGCTCGGCGTTGTGAGTTTGGGGGTGAGCATTGGCCTGGCGGCCCTGATCCTGCGCCTCTGAGCGCTGATCCTCGGATTCACTCGGAATCCCGCGTGGTGTCGAATTGGCGCTGCCAGGTGGCGAGCAGATCAGGCGACGTCTCGCCGCCGAGCAACCAAACCCCCGTGCGGGCACGGGACACGGCCACGTAACAGAGCTGCTGGCGGATGGCTGGATCGGCCCGGAACACATCCGGCGCCACGAAGACATCCCCGAAACTGCTGCCCTGACTGCGATGCACCGTGAGCACCGCCGCCGGCCCCAGGGAAGCGAAGGCATCGCGAATCAGGAAGTACTGCCGCCAGATCGCGCGACCGTTTTTCTTGCCGGCATCACGGGCCTGCTTGCGCAGCCGCTGCATCACCGCATCAAGCTCCTGACGCCCAGCGCTGCCAATCGGCGGCTGCAGGCGCAGGGTGAGCTCCAGATCCCCCGCATTCACCGATGCGGAGAGGGTCTCGATCACCGGCACGGGCCCATCGGCGGAGGAGAGGCCAAAATCCGCCAGGTCACAGGCCTCCGGCTTGACGTCCCGCACCGTCACTTCGCGATTGGAGCCGAGCACCATGTCGGGTTCTTCACCGGCCTCCTCTCCGTCCCTTGAGGCCGGGGCCATCACCGCGGTGCGACTGATCAACACCTCACCGGGCAGCACCGGCATCTGATCCGCCATCTCCCCATGGATGGCCCGGCGCGCATGGGGCACCAGACGATCCAAGGTGCGGTTGGTGTAGCAGAGGATGCGTGCTGCATCGGGGTTGTCTTGCACCGAGGCGTCGCGCAATGCACGCCGGGCCCGATCCAGCCACTCCCGTTGCACGAGGCTGCGCACCTGCCCCTGCGGGGAACGAATCGGCGGCAGCAGCGGCGGCATCTGGCAAGGCAGGCGCCCCTCCCGCAGCCCCGCCGCCAACTGCAGCACCGGGCCTTGATGCCGCACCACCTGGGTCAAGCTGGCGGAACAGGACCGTTGCATCGCAAACACGGGGCTGTTCGGCTCACCCACCGGGGGCAACTGGGCGGGGTCGCCGACGAACACCAGACGGGTCTTGAACGGATGGGCGCACTGGAGGGCAATGCCCAACAGGGTGCTGTCCACCATCGAGGCTTCATCAATCAGCACCAGGCCCAGGTTCTCCAGGGCCATGGCCGTCTGCTCGGTGGGTTTGCAGAGTTCAGCGTCGGCGGAGCGCTTGAGCTTCAGCCGCAGCAAGCGATGAATGGTGGAGGGATACCAGGTGGGTTGGAGACCCTCCAACTCCAACGCCTGGCGCAGAACGCCCACCGCTTTATGGGTTGGTGCCACGACGGTCCAGCAAAGACCGCTGTCCTCCACCTGGCGCAGCAAGCGCATGGAAAGGAAGGTTTTGCCGCTGCCGGCAAAACCGCTGAGCACGAAGGGCGTGCCATCCACGGGCTGCTTGAGCCAGGCCGCAAAGGCGTCCGCCGCTTCCTGCTGATCAGCGGTGAGGTCCGCGGCAGCGGTCACCCCAGCCCAGCTCCAAGACCCGACAGCAGATGGAGCGGTGATCCCACAAATTCCAATCCGGGCAGAGCAATGGCTGGACCCATCAGGCTGCCCACCAGTACCTGCAGCCGGCTGTGGCCAAGGCTTTCCTTGAGGGGGTTTTCCGGAGCGTCCGGCCAGAGCGAATCAGGCAGAGCATTGACCCGTTCCGCCGTCAGCCCGGCGGCGCGACGAATGCCACTGGCGTCGTACATGACGACGAACGCCACCATCGCCGCAAGGGCGAAGAGGGGGTGATCAAAGCCCAGGGTCCAGCCCACACAGGCCGCCGTGCCGGTGACCAGGGCGGAGTGGCTCGACGGCATGCCGCCGGTTTCGATCAGCACCGCCGGACGCCAACGGCGATGCAGGAGCAACTCAAGGAACAACTTCGACAGCTGGGCAACGCCACAGGCCATCAAGCCCCAGGTGAGCGAACTGTTGTCGAAGAACTCCCGCAGCACCGCATGGGAGGGCGTGGCGTCGATCATCGGTCGCGGCTGGTGATGAAGTCAGCCAAGGCCAGCAGGGGAATCGCCTTCTCAGCCCAGGGTTGCAGCGCCTCTTTCGCTTCATTTACCAAAGCATCGGCCCGACGGCGGGACTCGTCGAGCCCGAGAAGCTTGGGATAGGTGGTCTTGTCGGCGATGAGGTCCTTGCCGGCGGTTTTGCCGAGCACCTCGCTGCTGGCGGTGATGTCGAGGATGTCGTCGATGATCTGAAAGGCGAGGCCGATCCCCCTGGCGTAGGTACGAAGGGCCTTGATCATCGCCTCATCGGCGCCGCCGATCATCGCCCCGGTGATCACACAGGCACTCAACAGCGCTCCGGTTTTGTGGAGGTGGATGTACTCGAGGGTTTCAAGATCCACCTCCTTGCCTTCGCTTTCCAGATCCACCACCTGGCCGCCCACCAGGCCAGGGGCGCCGGCCACCAACGACAGTTCTCCCACCACCTTGAGCAGACGCTCAGCCGGCACATCCGGACTGCGCAGCGCCACCATTTCAAAGGCGCGGGTCAGCAGGGCATCACCGGCAAGGATGGCCACGGCTTCGCCGTACACCTTGTGGTTGGTGGGACGACCACGGCGCAGGTCGTCGTCATCCATGGCCGGCAGGTCGTCATGGATCAACGACATGGTGTGGATCATTTCCAGCGCCACCGCCGTGGGCAGGGCCTGCGTCGCTTCCCCGCCCGCCAGCTCGCAGGCTGCAAGGCAGAGAATCGGGCGCAGGCGCTTGCCACCGGCAAGCAGCGAATAGCGCATCGCTTCCCTGAGGGACTCCGGCCGCTCCGGACCGAGCGATCCATCGAGGGCCGCTTCCACCCGCTCTTTGGCCTTGCCGAGATAGGCCTTGAAATCGAACTCGGCGCTCATGGGTGGACCCTGGCTGGCGGGATTCTCTCAGGCCGAGCCCTTAGCTGCCGAGGGGAACCCAATCCATCGGATGGGGTGTTCGCATCTCGCGTCCCTTGCCCGGCGCCGTGGTGATGGCCAGGTCGTAGGACACCGAATAGCGGGGGCTGCTTCCCCTATAGGGGAGCACCCGATGGCGCAGGTCCGAAGGGAACAGCAGAACACGGTGGAGAAACGGCGCGAACACCCCACCGGAAACCGCCGCATCGCGGTAGGGAATCGCCATCACATGGCTGAAGTAATCGTCGGGTGCCTCAAATTCCAGCTCCCCGCTCTCGTTCGCAGGATCCGTCAACACGTAGAACACCGCGCTCAACTGGCTGTTGCGGTGGCTGTGCAGATCCACCGTTCCGCCATTCCTCGCTCACACCACAGGCCAGGCCTTCTGGATGTGGGCCACAAGACCGTGCTCCGGGCCCAACAGCGCACGGAGATAGGCCGAAACGTGCTCAGCCAACTGCCCGTTCAGCCACTGGAACGCATCCATGCGATGCAACTGATCCAGGCCGGCATGGCCCAGCAGATCTCCGGTGAGGTTGTTGCGATCGCTGAACTCAGGGTGCTGATACACCTGGGCATCGAACTGCTCCAGCTGCTGCTGCATGGCTGCGGCTGTGGCGGCATCCGGCTCAAAGTCCACCTGCAGAACGGGGGTGGGGAACAGCCAGTGCAGCGCCATGGAACCGATCAGGGCACGAGATCGTCCAAATCATGGTCAAGGTTGTGGCGTCTGCACCAAGCCACAACGGTGTTCACCAGAAGCATCGTCACCGTCATCGGTCCCACACCGCCGGGGACGGGCGAGAGCGCAGCAGCGATCGACTCGACTTCAGCCGCACGAACATCCCCACACAATCCGCCTTCCGGCTTGCGGTGAATGCCCACATCCACCACCGCAGCCCCCGGCCGCACGTGCTCGGCCCCGATGAACTCAGGACGGCCTGCTGCCACCACGAGGATGTCGGCTTCGCGGGTGTGGGCCGCCAGATCGGCCGTGCGGGAGTGGGCGATGGTGACGGTGGCGTTGGCGGCCTGCAGCATCAAGGCCATCGGCTGCCCCACGAGAATGCTGCGGCCGATCACCACGGCGCGCTTGCCCGCAGGATCGATGCCATTGCTGCGCAGCATCACCATCACCCCAGCGGGGGTGCAGCTGCGCGGGCCCGGCTCCCCCTTGAGCAGCCGTCCGAGATTGAGGGTGTGCAGACCATCGGCATCCTTTTCAGGATCAATGGCCATCAGCAGTGGCCCCTCATCGAGGCCAGAAGGAAGAGGCAGCTGCAGGAGGATCCCGTCTACTGCAGGGTTGGCATTCAGCCGTTCAATCGTCTGAAGCACCTGCGCTGGAGGCGTGTCGCCGGGGAGGTGATCACCAAAGCTGGCCACCCCGATCCGAGCACAGGCTTTTTCCTTGTTGGCGACGTAGACGGCGCTGGCAGGATCATCACCAACCCGCAGCACCGCCAAGCCCGGCGGTCGCCCCGCCTCAGCCAGACGCCGTTCGATCAGGGTTTGAAGACGATGCTCCACATCCCTTGCCAGCACCTTGCCGTCCAAACGCAGGGCCATGGCATTCCCATGCACTCCCTCCAGCATGCCCTCTGAGGAGAGCTAGCGTTAATTCGCTACAGGGTCCTTTTTGGTTCGTGTTCCACGGCTGAGCAGCCTTTGGCGGAACTGGGTGCGGCTCGAAGGCCCAGGGCGACGCCTGCTGCGCTGGACGCGACTGCAAACCTTTGTTGTGCTGCTGCTGTGCCTTTGCGTGGCCGCAGCCTCGAGCCTGCCCTGGCTGATCAAGCCAAAACTTCAACCCGGATCGCTGGCCCCGTTTGAAGCCATCGCTCCAAAGGATGCTTTGGTGCAGGACAGCACCGCCCTCGAGCAGCAGCGGGCATCGCTGGTGGCGCGATCGGTGGTGCAGGTAATCGATCAGGAGCAGACCCAAGCACTCAAACAACGGCTCGAGCAGCAACTGGTGCAACTGCAGGAGGTCACCAACACAGGATCTGGAGACCGAATCGGGCCGGTGAACCTGTCTGATCAAGAGAAGAGGTGGCTGGAACGACGCAGCGAATGGGAGCATCTGGCCTGGGATAAAGCGGTGCGCAGCACCGCTGATCGCATGCTCAGCCAAGGGCTTGTGAGCAACCTGGCCATTGAGCAATTGCGCAAGGCCGCCGACCAGCAACTCAAGGCGGTTGCCATGCAGCCAGAGGCGGCGCGCACCCTGGCCGGCAAGGTTCTCACCAGCGCCATGCGCGGCAGCACCAACCTGCGCACAGACCCGAACCTGAGCAAGCAGCTGATCGAGGAACAGCTGACCAAACAGGCCATCCCCACCATCGAGGTGCGCAAGGGGGATCTGATCACCCGAAAGGGCGAGCTGATCAGTCCCCAGGCCTACGACGTGCTGGATTATTTCGGCCGCGTGCGCCGCGAACCCCAACCGTTGATCTGGTTCCAACGGTTCGTTGAAGCCGCTGCAGCCTGCGCCGTGATGCTGCTGGTGATGCGGCGTGAGCGACCTGGCCTGGAGGTGCGCCACGCGCTGCTGGCGGTGGGCCTGCTGCTACTGGTGCAGGGAGCCAAGCTCTGGTTCAAAAGCTCCGTGAGCCCCCTGGCGGTGCTGGTGGCGCCCACCCTTGTGCTGGCGGAAGGCCTCGGCACCGGCTGCGGCTTGGTCTGGATGGGGGTGGCCGCTCTGCTCTGGCCAGAACCCGTCCAGGGGTTGGGAGACGGTCGCCTGATTGTGGCGGCAACGGTGGCCGCCGCTGGGGCCTTGATCGCAGGTCGTCAGCGCAGCCGCGGCCAGTTGCTTCAACTCACGGTGCTGCTGCCGATCGGCGCCTTTGTGGGGCAGTGGCTGCTGCTGCAGCTGCAACCGATCACCAGCCTGCGGCTCTGGGGAAATCTGAATCCAAGCCTGGATGAACTGGCCACCGATTCCTTTTTGCTCGGTGTGCTGCTGATGTTCAGCCTGCTGCTGATCCCGATGCTCGAGGGCTCCTTTGGCCTGCTAACCCGGGCGCGGCTGCTGGAACTGGCCGACCAGGAGCGCCCCCTGCTGCGCCGCCTCTCCTGCGAAGCCCCGGGAACTTTCGAACACACCCTGATGATCTGCGGCCTGGCGGAGGAAGGGGCGCGGGCGATTGGTGCGGATGTGGATCTGATCCGGACCGGCTCGCTGTATCACGACGTGGGCAAGCTGCATGCACCGGACTGGTTCATCGAGAACCAGAAGGATGGCCCCAATCCCCACGACGCGCTGGATGACCCCCAGGCGAGTGCGGCGGTGCTTCAAGCCCATGTGGATGAGGGCCTGAAGCTGGCGCGGCGCCACCGCCTGCCCCGGCCCATCGCCGATTTCATCCCTGAGCACCAGGGCACCTTGAAAATGGGCTACTTCCTGCACAAGGCCCAGGAGCGCGGCGGAACCGTTGAGGAGCGCCGCTTCCGTTACCGGGGCCCGGTACCCCGCTCCAAAGAAACGGCGATCCTGATGCTGGCCGACGGCTGTGAAGCGGCGCTTCGATCACTTCCCCCCGACACCTCCGATGCCCAGGCGGTGGACACGGTGCGGCGGATTGTGGAAGCGCGGCAGCGGGATGGACAACTGCGCAAAAGCAGCCTCAACCGCAGCGAAGTGGAACTGGTGATTCGTGCCTTCGTGCAGGTATGGCGGCGGATGCGCCACCGCCGCATCCCCTATCCAATCCCCGCCCGACGCTGATCGCAGCGTCTAGTTCAGCACTCACGAGTTCAGCACTCAGTGACAAAGCGAACCTCCTGCGCGATCAAACGGACGCGCACCTGGGTGAAGGGATGGCGAAAGCTCAGGGCCTGGGCATGCAGATGCAAGCGGCAGGACCGGCCGGCATCCCCATAGATGGGATCGCCCACGATGGGGTGACCCCGTTCGGCCAGATGGGCCCGCAGCTGATGGGAGCGCCCCGTGAGCGGACGCAGCCAGAGCCGCGTGCTGCGGGCACCAGCGGCGCGGGCTCTCCAGATCGTCAGCGCCAGACGTCCCTCCGGGTGGCTGCCGTAGCGCGGCGGTTGGCGCGACAGGCGCGCCAACGGGCTGGCGATGCAACCGCGGCCGTGGAGTTCCCCCTCCACATCCGCCTGATACAGCTTGTTGATCCGCCGTTCAGCAAACAGGGCACTGAGGCGGCGCAGGGCGTCAGCGCTTCGGGCCAAGAGCAGCACCCCGGAGGTGTCGCGGTCCAGGCGGTGAACCAGGCGCAGGCTTTGGTCCTGCTGCTGCAGGCGGGTGATCACGGAATCGCTTTGCTCGGGCCCCAGGCCCGGTTGGCTCAGCAGGCCGGCGGGCTTGTCGACCGCCATCAGCCACGGGTCCCGCATCAGCAGCTTCAAGGGGAGAGCCGCTGGGCGCAGTGTTTTTCAAACAAGGCCACCACCTGCTCCGCGGGCTGGGCCTGAATCAGCCGGGCTTCCGCCTCAACGTGATGCTGGCTGGAGTGGTACAGCTGCAACTCATGAAAAGGATTGGGCTCCTGCTGGCGGGCCAGCTCCACCTCACGGCTGAGCAAGGCCGCCGGCATCAGGTTGCCGCCATGGCACGACTGCATCACATGGGCTGATTCATGGGCCAGCACCACCCAAACCACGGCGGGATCGTCAGGCAGGTTGTTGCCGCACATCAACAGGGCCTGCTTGCCCTCATGGAAGGCCCCTAGCAAGCCCAAAGGGCAGTCGGGCGCCACCAGGGCCTTCACGCCCGCCCGCTGCAGCAGCCGCAGGTAACTGGCGATGCGATCCCAGGTTGAGGCTTGAACAGCACTGCCCGTGAGCTGCAACACCAGCAGAACCAACAGCGCAGCCCTGAAACGGCGACCCATCAAGCCAGGGACCACAGAACAATCTCATTGGTCTCAAGATCGGCTCAATCCGGCTTGATTCCCACCGAAGTTCTACAGATTTTCAGTCGTCAAGCAGCTGCTCCACGGAAGTGACCTTCTCAGCAAACGACTGCTGCCGATCGGTGCGGGTGTTGAGCTTGAGCGTTGTGTAAAGACGCGGGGCTCCCATGCCGTGCAACTCGGCATGACACGCGCGCACACAGTCCATCACCTCGTCCCATGGGCCTTCGATCGCTGTGCCATTGGGACCCAGCTGGTGGGTCAGGCCCGTGGCGGCGATCACCCGCTCACAGGCGGCGATGTAGGGCGAAAGACTGACGCCCACACCGATCGGCACCACGCAGAGGTCAACGCTGACCCACATCAGCCCGCCATCGAACTGGATCGGCTCAAGCAACTGACGGGGTAGTCGATAGTGCGCCAACTGCCGCTGTCGGTTCGCACTTCAACCGCAATGCCCTGCTGACCCATGGAACAGCGGGACCCTTGTCCCGTGCACCAATCGCTGGCATCAGCGAGGGCCAGTTCCAACGTGTCGTAAGGGGCGTCGAGCACCGGATGTGGCTGACCGTCGAGGCCAACCAACCGGTAGCGGGAGCGATGCTTGGCCATCGCAGTCCAATCCCGGAAGTGTCACCATCTTCCCATGGTCCCGACCCAGCGGCATTCCCACACTGGAGCCAGCAACGGGACTCAAAGGGCATGAGTGAACAGCTGCAGCAGGCCTACAACGCCTTGATGGTGAAGGCTCCGGGGGCAGCGTTTCAAAAAGCACGGGCCCTGTATCTCAACAAATATCCACTTCCCCAGGCCGATGGCAGTGCTCCGCTGAGGCTCTACGTCTGCGATGAGCGGATGGAGGAATCGATTCAGCCCGCCAACGATGGTGATCCGAATCACCGCCTGGCGATTCTCAGCTCACGGCCGGGGCAGTTGGCCGTGGTTCACTGGCAACAACCCCATCCGCCCGAGCCGGAGCAGCTGCGCCGCTACCTGCAGGACACCTGGTCGCTCAACCCGGACGAACTGGAGATCGAGGCACTCAGCACCTCCTGGTTCCGGGAGGGCGGGCATCAAAGCCGCTTTGCTGCACCGATGGGGTTGGGCTGGCAACAACAAACCCTCTTAACCCTCAAGGAAGAAAAGTAGAAGCAATTCCGCAGAACGACGAAAGCCGCGCAACCGCATCGCTAGCGAGAAGAAATAGCCCGCTCTGCCGATGCTCAGCAAGTACGCCGAACGCTATGTGCTGCGGTCCTGCTCGGAGGGCGGCTACCTCGGCATCAATGCCGTGGACCAACGCATCGAGAGCCAAGCCTCCCTCGACAGGGCATGGATTTTTCACAGCCACGATGGCGCTGTGAAACACGCCCTTTGGATCCGCGAGGTGTTCGGAGAAGCACCAGACTTGGTGAAGCTGGATCTTTGAACTGAAGAGTGGTGGTGATCAGCCGTGGATGAAATTGCGCAGGCGGCGTGATTCGGCGGCTTGATCCTGCTGAAGCTCAGCTGCCGTTCGCGCGTGGTGTTCGCGCTGCTGTGCAGCGAACACATCCGCCTCACTCAGGGCAAAGCCGTGCTCGGCAGCGAGCCCGAGAAACCGATCAAGATCCATGGGCTGCTAGAGGGCCTGGGCCAGATCAGGGTCGATGTCGCGAAGCTTGAGAAACCGATCCAGATCCTCGAGAGACATCCCTGCACCACTTGTTGCGTGCTCCCGTTCAAGTCAGCATCGACCCAAGTGGGGAGGTTGCATGCTGTTGAAACTGATCAGCTGCGGCAGCCTGGCGCTGGTGAGTGTGCTGGTGGTGACCCTGCTGCAGGGTTTGCGGCAGCACAACCAACGCATCCATGCGCTGCAAGAGCGGATCGATCAGCTGGAGGAGCGCACACCGAACAGCGCCCACAGTGAGCTGCTCAGCCAACAGATGGGTGTGATGCAGGAACGCATGGACGCCTTCTCGGCCATGCGCACCTCGGTCGCTTCACCCCTTCACCGCATCCCCGCTGGCATTGGGCAGGATGAAGCGCTGCAAGAGAACGAACAAGACCAACACCGGCAGGATTGACACCACCGAGCCGGCGGCAACGATCCGCCAATCCAGCGAAAAGCTGCTGGAGAGCTGCTGCAACCCCAGAGGCAAGGTGTAGAGGGACGGGTCGTCGAGGATCACCAGCGGCCATAGGAAATCACTCCAGGTGCCGATAAACACGAACATCGCCAGGGTGATGAGATCGGCTTTGGCGGCAGGAATCATCACGTTCCACCATTCCCCCAGCCGGCTGCAGCCATCGATGCGTGCCGCCTCCTCAAGCTCCTTGGGTACACCCAGAAAGCTCTGGCGCAGCAGATAAAGCCCAAAAGCGGTGGCCGCCTGGGGAATCACCAGGGCCAGCAGGGTGTTGCGCAGCCCCAGCTGCACCATCAGCAGATACAGCGGAATCATCACCACCTGGAACGGGATCAGGATCGTGGCCACCACCAACCCCAGCACCAGGCCCCGGCCGGCGAAGCGCAGCCGGGCCAGGGGATAGGCAGCCAGGGAGCAGAACAGCAGGTTGGCCAGCACCGCCAGGCCACTCACCACGGTGCTGTTGAACAAATATGTGGTGAGGGGATTGTCCTGGAACAGCCGCACGTAGGCATCGAGGCTCGGCTGGGCGGGCAGCAACGCCGGTGGACTGCTGAAGATGTCTTCCGCCGGGCCCTTGAGCGAGGTGCTCACCAACCAGAGCAAGGGCGTAAGCACCAGCAGCGCCAGAAGAATCAGCAGCACCAGCTGAACAACCCGGGCGGTGGAGGTGCGCATGGCGTCGGCTCTAGAGCGTCGGTCGGGTCTCCAGAACAACAGGATCCTTCTGCGGATGCAATGACTGGCGCTCCTCACCGGCCACCAGGCGATTGAGGGCGTTCACGAAGGCCATCGCAGCCGCCACCACCACATCGGTGTCTGCAGCGTGACCGGAATAGAGCGCACCATTGCGGCGCAGGCGAATGGTCACATCGCCCATGGCATCGATGCCCTCGGTGACCGACTTCACCGAGAACTCAATCAATTCATTGGGCACACCCGCCAGATCATTCAGGGCACGGCAGACGGCATCCACCGGACCGGTGCCCACCGCCGAGCCCGTGGTTTCACTGCCCTCTTCATCCGAAAGGGTGACGGTGGCGGTGGGGCGCAGGCTGCTGCCGCAGCTGACCTGCACCAGCTTGAGCTGGAAACGGGCTTCCGGCTGCTGCACCTGTTCGCTGACGATCGCCTCCAGATCACGGTCGGTGATCTCGCGCTTGCGATCAGCGAGTTCCTTGAAGCGGGCAAAAGCCTCATCGAGGTCCTCACGGGTGAGGTCGTAGCCCAGCTCCTCCAGGCGAGCGCGAACGGCACTGCGGCCGCTCAGCTTGCCAAGGGAGATGCGGTTGTCAGACAAGCCCACCGTCTGGGCGTCGATGATTTCGTAGGTGAGCCGATTCTTGAGAACGCCGTCCTGGTGGATGCCGGATTCATGGGCGAAGGCATTGGCACCAACGATGGCCTTGTTGGGCTGCACCACCATGCCGGTGAGATTGGAGACCAGCCGTGAGGTCTTGGTGATCTCTTCGGTGCGCACAGCCGTGAGTGGCGTGGGGCTGTCCTCCTCCCGGCCAAAGAAGGGGTTGTAGTAGCGCCGCCGCACATGCAGCGCCATCACCAACTCCTCGAGGGAGGCATTGCCGGCCCGTTCGCCGATGCCGTTGATCGTGCATTCGAGCTGACGGGCGCCGTTCTTGACGGCCTCGAGGAAATTGGCCACGGCCAGACCGAGATCGTTGTGGCCGTGCACCGAGATCACGGCATCGCCGATGTTGGGCACGTGCTGATTGATGCCAGCGATCAGCGCACCGAACTCCGAGGGGGTGGTGTAGCCGACGGTGTCGGGAATGTTGATCGTGGTGGCACCCGCGGCAATCGCCGCCTCAATCACCTCGTAAAGGAACTCCGGATCGCTGCGGCCGGCGTCTTCACAGGAGAACTCAACATCCTCCACAAGAGAGCGGGCGTAACTCACCATCTCGGGGACGATGCCGAGCACATCGGCACGGCTCTTGCGCAGCTTGTGCTCGAGGTGGATGTCGCTGGTGGCGATAAAGGTGTGAATGCGGCGACGCGGGGCTGGGGCCACGGCATCGGCGCAGGCCTTGATGTCGGCCCTTGAAGCACGGGCCAGGCCACAGATGATCGGGCCGTTGTCGCCACCCACCTGCTGGGCAATCCGCTGCACGGCAGCGAAATCCCCGGGGCTGGCGAAGGGGAACCCCGCCTCGATCACATCCACACCGAGCCGCGCCAGCTGCTGGGCAATGGCCAGCTTTTCCTCCAGGTTGAGGCTCGCCCCGGGCGACTGCTCACCATCCCGAAGGGTGGTGTCAAAAATCAGGACGCGACCGGGGTCCTTGGCCATGGAAGGGGCTCCAGCGGAGGTCTTAGTCGGAATGACTATGAGTTAACCCATCTTAGTTCAGCCCCCGAGGGGAATCGGATTAAATTCAGCCACCGTTTGGGCTTGTTCGTGACCAAAGGCGCTGTCGCCCTGGTGTTGCATGCCCATCTGCCCTACGTGCGGTCGGCACAACCTGGCTCCTTGGAGGAGGACTGGTTTTTCCAGGCCCTGATCGAGTGTTATCTGCCGCTGCTGGAAACGCTGGAGCTGGCCAGCGCCGACCCCAACCAGCAGCCCAAGCTCACCATCGGCTTATCGCCGACGCTGCTGTCGCTGCTCAGCGATCAAGACCTCAAGCAGCGCTTTCCCCAGTGGCTGAACGAACGGCTGGATCTGCTGCCGAAGGCCGACCCATCCCTGCGCGCAGGCGCCGAGCACCTGGCGGCCACGATCGAGCGGCATCAGCGGGCCTGGCAGAGCTGCGACGGCGATCTGATCCAACGCTTCGCCGCCCTGCAACGCCAGGGGGTGGTGGACCTGCTCACCTGCGGCGCCACCCACGGCTATTTGCCCCTGCTGCGCCATCACCCGGAAGCGGTGCGCGGGCAACTGCGCACGGCGGTGCGGGAACACCAACGCCTCGTGGGCGAACGCCCCTTGGGGATCTGGTTGCCGGAATGCGCCTATTACGAGGGGCTGGATCGCTGGATGCGCGATGCGGGGCTGCGCTACGCCGTGCTGGACGGCCATGGGTTGCTGCACGGCCGGCCCAGGCCCCGCTACGGGGTGTACGCCCCGATCTGCAGCCGCAATGGGGTGGCCTTCTTCGGGCGTGACAGTGACGCCACGCTGCCGGTTTGGTCGGCCAAGGACGGCTACCCCGGCGATCCCCACTACCGGGAGTTCCACCGGGATCTGGGTTGGGACCTGCCGATCGAAGAGCTCAAGCCCTTGGGGCTCGACCAGCCGCGACCGCTCGGCCTGAAGCTGCATCGGGTCACCGACCACAGCGCTCCGTTGGACCGCAAACGCCCCTACGAACCGGGGGTGGCGGCGGAACGGGTGAAAGAGCATGCCGCCGATTACCTGCAGGGCCGCCGGCGGCAGTTGGATCAGCTCGGCGCTGCCATGGACGTGCCCCCCCTGCTGGTGGCCCCCTTCGATGCCGAACTGTTTGGCCACTGGTGGTTTGAAGGGCCGGCTTTTCTCAGCCAGCTGTTCCAACAGGCACCTCAGGAAGGGGTGAGCTTCATCCGCCTGCGCGATGTGCTGAACAGCGTTGGCCAGCTTCAGCTCTGCGATCCCTGCCCCTCCAGCTGGGGGCAAGGGGGCTATCACGACTACTGGCTGAACGACAGCAACGCCTGGATCATTCCTGAGTGGGAAAAGGCCAGCGCCGCAATGGTGCTGCGCTGCAGCCGCGGCGTGGGCAGCGAGCAGGCGATGCAGTGGCTGCAGCAGGCAGCACGAGAGCTGTTGCTGGCGCAGTCGTCGGATTGGAGCTTCATCCTCCGGGCCGGCACCACCACCGAACTGGCCAAAGAACGGGTGCAACGCCACCTGGGCCGCTTCTGGCAACTGATGCAGGCGATCGACGGAACCAGCGAATTGCCGGAGGGCTGGCTTGAAGAGGTACAGACGGACGACCGCCTGTTCCCGCTGATTCAGCCGTTGGACTGGGCTCCGGTCCAGCCCACGGCTCAGCCTTCTGCGCCGAGCGCATAGATAAACGCCTCCCTCAAATGAGGGAGGCGTGGATGTTCACCACTCCCTCAGTTGAGGGATCGGGTCTTTCCCGAAAAGATCTCAAAAACGCGGCGCCTGATCCTTCGCCGCCCCGAGCACCAATCCCCGCCGCAATTCCCAAGGCGAAAGGGCGAACAAACGCAGCATCACCCCCATCAAGCGCGGCAGGGGCAAGGTGTTGGTGAGGAAGCCAAACCACTCCTCCCGCGGCAAGGAGAAGAAGGTGGCGAAGTGGGTGCGCAACAACGCCTCGTTAAACCCCATCAACCGACCCAAACCGAATTGATAGAGCTGATAGCGCAGCACCAGTTCGATCGGCCATAGCGCTTGCCAACCCCGTTGCGCCAGGGCTGCTGAACCAAGGCTTGGGTTAGCGAGGGCTTGGGAGATGGCCTGAGCCAGATCCGGACCGCGCCTAAGCAGCGATCCCACCATGTAGCCCGAGGCCGGATGCACCATGCTCGCCGCACCCCCAAAGGCCAGCACCGGCTGGTTGCGCTCCGGCAGCGGCAGGTTCATCGGGAAGAGGCAGAACTCCTCATGAATCACCTCGGTGATCTCCACGCCGCGCCGATCCAGGCGCTGTTGGAGCCGTTGCTTGAGCACGTCATAGGGAACGCCCGGTGCCAAGGCGAGGGAGGTTTCTTCCACGAAGAACACCCCATCGCCCAGATCCATCGCGTACAGAAACGTGGGCGGTTCGCTGCGCTGCTCCTCACTGAGGTGATCGCAGCGGTAGTCCATCAACACAAACCGCCCCGGCTCAATCGGCGGTTTGGAGAAACGCCCCACCACGCCGTAGGCCGCCTGGCCCGCCACCGGCCCCTGATCCGGGCGGCGAATGTGAGGCGTGCGCGACCCAGAGGCATCGATCACCAAGCGCGCCTGCATGGTGGTTCCCGATGCGCAGCACACGCTGGTGGTGGAACCATTCACGTCCACCCGCTCAACGGTGTCTTGATGCCAGACCACGCCATCGGCCCGCTTCAGCCAATGGCGCTGCAGAGCCGCCCGATCGAACAGGCCGTAGTCAATCCCATGGCCATGGCTCTGATCTTGAGCCGTTGAGCCGCCTTTGCCGAAATAACTGACGGTGTCGCTCCAGCGGTGCTCCAGCAGCTGCTCAAGCCCCACCGCTTTGAGTTCATCGGCCCAGATGCCATAGGTGTTCGGCCAGTGATCGTCGACCGGATCCGGGGCAATGCCGGCAACAGCCACACCCCGTTGGTTCAGTTCCGAGGCGATGCAGAGGGCAGCAGGACCGCCCCCCAGCACCAGCACATCCACCGGCTCAGCCAAGGTCAGCTGTCCTGAGCGTTGTTTTCAGTGTTAGCCGCTTCGGTGTCACTCGATTCGCTGTCGTTCGACGTGTCGTCAGCGGAATCTTGCTCCGCTTCCGGCGGTACCAGCACCACCTTCAGAAGCCGGTCGCCCTTGTCGAGCTTCTGCAGACGCACCCCCGTAGCAGCACGGGACTGCTGAGGGATGGCATCGGCGCTGGTGCGCACGATCACCCCTTTCTCGCTCACCAGCAGCAACTCTTCACCGGCACCGAGCACACTCAGCCCCACCAGCTCGTCGGAGTCGGTGCGGAACTTCATCGCGCGCAGGCCCATGCCGGCCCGCTTCTGCAGGCGGAATTGCGTCACCGGAACCCGCTTGCCCAGACCCGAAGCCGACGCCACGAGCACCCAGGGTCCCTCGCTGGCTGCATCGTCTTCATCGTCTGCGCTGGCGGCCACCTGATCGGCGAGTTCCACTGGCAACACATCCATGCTCACCAGGGCATCGCCATCGCGCAGGTTCATCGAACGCACGCCGCGGGCTGTACGCCCCAAAGGCCGCAATTCCTCATCACTGAGGCGGAAGTGGATGGTCATCCCGGCTTTGGAGCCGATCAAAACACTGTCGCCGGGCACAGCCAGGCGCACCCAGGTGAGGGCGTCGCCTTCCTCCAGGTTGATAGCGATCAGACCATTGGAGCGGATGTTGCTGAAGGCCGAGAGGCGGGTGCGCTTGATGAAGCCGCCTCGGGTGAGCATCACCAGGTCGGTGTCGTCGCTGAATTCCGACACCGGAATCAACGTGGTGATCGCTTCTTCCCGGGGGATCGGCAGCAGCTGCACCACCGGTGTTCCCTTGGCCGCACGGCTGCACTGGGGCACGCGGTAGGCGGGCAGGGCGTACGACACACCACGGTCGCTGAACAGCACCAAGGTGTCGTGGTCGTTGCAGCTGATGAACAGCTTCACCGCATCTTCACCCTGGCTGCGCGTGCCCGCCTTGCCGCGGGTGCCGCGGCTGGTGGCCTCGAATTCGCTCACCGGCATCCGCTTGAGGTAGCCGGTCTCGGTGAGCAGCACCACCGACCGCTCGTTGGCGATCAGGTCGATGTCAGACAGGCCACCGCCGAGGTCGAGGATTTCGGTGCGGCGCGGCGTCGGGTAGCGCTCCCGCAGCTGGCCGAGCTCGTCCTGGATGATCCCGAACACCCGCTCACGCCGGCCAAGGATGTCCTTGTAGTCGGCGATCTTGGTGACGAGGTCCTCATGCTCGAGCCGGATCTTGTCGGCCTCAAGAGCGGTGAGACGACGCAGCTGCATCTGCAGAATGGCGTCGGCCTGGATGTCGGAGAGGCCATGGCGATCCTGCAGCTGTTGCCGTGCCGTGGCCGTGTCGGGTGCAGCCCGGATCAAGCCAATGATCGGATCGAGCTGATCGAGGGCCAGCAGCAGGCCCAGCAGGATGTGGTCGCGCTCTTCGGCCTTGCGCAGCAAGTAGCGGGTGCGGCGTTCGATCGTCTCGACCCGGAAGTCGAGGAACACCTCGAGCATCTTGCGCAGGGTGAGCAGGATCGGCTCCCCGTTCACCAGCGCCAGCATGTAGGCACTGAAGTTACTCTGCAGAGGTGTGAGCTTGAACAGGTTGTTAAGCACCACCTGCGGGTAGGCGTCGCGGCGAAGCTCCACAACGATCCGCATGCCGTCGCGGTCGCTCTCGTCGCGGATGTCGGAGATGCCCTCAAGCTTCTTATCGTTGACCAACTCAGCGATGCGCTCGATCAGCGCCGCTTTGTTGGTCTGGTACGGCAACTCGGTGATGATCACCGCATCGCGATCGGGACGCCCCGGTGCCTCGATCGTTTCGATGTTGGCCACGCCGCGCATCGTCACCGAGCCGCGGCCACCCAGGTAGGTCTCACGGATGCCTTCACGGCCCAGGATCTGACCGCCGGTAGGGAAGTCAGGGCCGGGGATCAGCTGGATCAACTCCTGATCAGTGATCTCCGGGTTCGCGATCAACGCGAGCAAGCCATCAATCAGTTCATTGAGGTTGTGGGGCGGGATGTTGGTCGCCATCCCCACGGCGATGCCCGCCGAACCATTCAGCAACAGCTGCGGAATCCGCGCCGGCAGCACCGTGGGCTCCTGCTGGGAGCCATCGAAGTTGTCGGCGAAATCAACGGTCTCGGCCTCGATGTCCTCCAGGAGGCTGTCGGTGGTGAGCGCCTGCAACCGCGATTCGGTGTATCGCATGGCCGCCGGTGGGTCGTTGTCCACCGAACCGAAGTTGCCGTGCCCATCGATCAGGGGCATCGACATGGAGAAGTCCTGGGCCATGCGCACCAGGGCGTCGTACACAGCGGTATCGCCGTGGGGGTGATATTTGCCGAGCACTTCGCCCACCACACGGGCGCACTTGCGGTAAGGCCTGTCGCTGGTGAGGCCCAGCTCGTACATCGCGTAGAGAATCCGGCGATGCACCGGCTTGAGGCCGTCGCGGGCATCGGGCAGGGCCCGACCCACGATCACACTCATCGCGTACTCCAAATAGGAGCGCGACATCTCGTTGCGCAGGTCCGTCTGAATGATCCGATCGTCGGAATCGCCGGGACCGCCGCCGCCAGGCCCCACAGAATCCGTCATACGTGCTTCAGACGTCCTTTGTCAGTCTATCTCGGACAGTGGAAGCAACAGAAAAATCCGGATAAACTGCCGAACGCTTTCAACTGACGTGATGGGTCCTGTCGACGAGCCGCGCCCTGAAGCCGAAACCCCAGGCAGCGACCCCACCCCCACACCGGAGCCCACGCCCGCCGCAACACCGGAACCTGAGCCGACTCCGGCACCCACGCCAGCACCAACACCGGCTCCCACTCCGGCACCAACCCCCGCTCCAACACTAGACCCGGTGATTGCTTCCACCGTGTCGATCCCTGCTCAGGAGAGCGCCGATGAAGACGGCGGCGAATGGGAGCTGCTGGTGGGCAAGGTGAAGGACTGGCTCGAGCAGAACGATCTGGCTGAGCTCTGGACCAAAGCCCAGCTGCCGCTGCGGGTGGTGGGCGGCCTGATCGTGTTCAGCCTGGTGGCGACGGTTTACTCCGGCGTGCTCAGCACCATCAACAGCATCCCTCTGGTGCCAGGCCTGCTGGAGCTGGCCGGCGTGATCTGGCTGGTGAACTTCGCCCTGCGTAACCTGATCCGCAACAGCGATCGGGACAACTTCATCAAGGGCGCCCGCTCCACCTGGACCCGCGTGACAGGCCGATCGAGCTGACCCGATCAAGCTGAGCCGATCATCCCGATTGGTAGCTTGATCTGACTTTATTGAAGTCGCGCGGTGGACATTCAGCTCGGACGCTCCAAGACCGTTCGCCGGGCCTACGGAATCGATGAAATCGCTCTGGTGCCTGGGGGTCGCACGGTGGACCCCGAGGTCACCGATACCCGTTGGACCCTGGGCGGCATCGAGCGCGAGATCCCGATCATCGCTAGCGCCATGGACGGCGTGGTGGACGTGGGCATGGCCGTTCGCCTGTCCCAACTGGGCGCCCTCGGCGTGTTGAACCTTGAGGGTGTTCAGACCCGCTACGAAGACCCCAACCAGGTGCTGGATCGCATCGCGGCCGTCGGCAAGGACGAGTTCGTCCCGCTGATGCAGGAGATCTACAGCCAGCCGGTTCAGGAGGCGCTGATCCGCAAACGCATCCAGGACATCAAGGCCCAGGGCGGCATTGCCGCCGTCAGTGGCACTCCGGTGGCAGCCATGCGTTTCGGCAAGGCCATCGCCGAAGCCGGAGCCGACCTCTTCTTCGTGCAGGCCACTGTGGTCTCGACGGATCACACCGGTCCTGCAGGCCAGGAGACCCTTGATCTGGAAGCCCTGTGCCGCGACATGGGCGTTCCCGTAGTGATCGGTAACTGCGTCACCTACGACGTGGCCCTGCAGCTGATGCGGGCTGGTGCCGCCGGCGTGATGGTGGGCATCGGTCCCGGTGCCGCCTGCACCTCCCGTGGCGTTCTCGGCGTGGGCATTCCCCAGGCCACCGCAGTGGCCGACTGTGCTGCCGCCCGGGCCGACTACGAAAAGGAAAGCGGTCGCTACGTGCCGATCGTTGCCGACGGTGGCATCGTCACCGGCGGTGACATCTGCAAGTGCATCGCCTGTGGCGCCGACGCCGTGATGATCGGTTCACCCATCGCCCGGGCCGATGAAGCTCCCGGCCGTGGCTTCCACTGGGGCATGGCCACGCCTAGCCCGGTGCTGCCCCGCGGCACCCGCATCAATGTGGGCAACACCGGCAGCATCGAGCGCATCCTGCGCGGCCCGGCCAAGTTGGACGACGGCACCCACAACCTGCTGGGCTGCCTGAAGACATCGATGGGCACCCTGGGCGCCCAAACCATCAAGGAGATGCAGCAGGTGGAGGTGGTCGTGGCACCCTCCCTGCTGACGGAAGGCAAGGTTTACCAAAAGGCCCAGCACCTCGGAATGGGCAAGTAGGGCAGGGCTAAATTGGAGCTGTGCGGGCTTCGGCCCACACACCCCTCACACCCCCCGGCCCGGCGCGATCGGGCTTTCACTCTTTGTGGAGAGCGACTGTCACAGTTCCCTTCTCAGCAGGGAAGACCTGTGTTTTCGCTCGAAACCGTTGCTAAATTCTCCCTACATTCCCCTGCTCATATGTCCAGCGCTGCTGCTGTCACCGACGCATCCTTCGAGCAGGACGTGCTCCAGAGCGACGTGCCGGTTCTTGTGGACTTCTGGGCACCCTGGTGCGGACCCTGCCGCATGGTGGCTCCGATCGTGGAAGAGATCGCCAAGGAATTTGACGGCCAGATCAAGGTGTTCAAGCTCAACACCGACGAGAACCCCAACGTCGCCAGCCAGTACGGCATCCGCAGCATCCCGACGCTGATGGTGTTCAAGGGCGGCCAGAAGGTTGACACCGTCGTGGGTGCTGTTCCCAAGGCAACCCTGTCAGGCACCATTTCCAAGTACCTCTGAATCCGTCCCCAGAACGGATCGACCGGTTGAGTCTGAACCTCGGGTTAATCGATTACGGCATGGGCAATCTCCACTCCGTGGAGAAATGCCTCGAGCGGCTTGATCAGGACTGCTCGTTGATCCATAACGCCGAAGATCTAGAGGGCGTCGATGCGCTGATCCTGCCCGGGGTCGGCGCCTTTGATCCGGCCATGGCCAACCTCAGTGCCACCGGACTGGTGCCCCACCTGCTGCGCTGGGGCCAGGAGGATCGCCCTTTGCTCGGCATCTGCCTCGGCCTGCAACTGCTGTTTGAGCAGAGCGATGAAGGCAGCGATCCAGGCCTCGGGCTCTTGGGCGGACGGGTGAGCCGCCTGCCCAGTAACAGAGGCGAACGCATCCCCCACATGGGCTGGGCACCGTTGAAGCATCACGGCAGCTGCCCACTGCTCAGCAGCGATGCCCCCTCGGAATGGGTGTATTTCGTGCACAGCTACGCCGCTGTTCCCAGCGATCGAAATGACCTCAAGGCCTCGGCCCCCTTCGGCGATCAGGAGGTGACCGCTGTGGTCTGGCGGGGCCGCGTCGGCGCTTGCCAGTTCCATCCGGAGAAGTCGTCCGATGCCGGAGAAGAGATGCTCAAGCGCTGGTTGACCTGGCTGCGCAACGGGGCTGAACCCTGCCCATGAGCGGTGGCGGGCAACTGCGCCTCAGCGGGGGGCGACGGCTGCTGAGCCCCGGGGGTCGCACGGCTCGGCCCACCACCTCAAGGGTGCGCGAAGCGGTGATGAACATCCTCGCCCCGCACCTGCAGGACTGCCGCTGGCTCGATCTCTGCAGCGGAAGCGGCGTGATGGGCTGTGAGGCCCTGCAACGGGGGGCGCGCTGTGTGGTGGCCGTTGATCAAGACCCGCAGTGCATCCGCATCACCCGCAGCAATCTCAGTGCCGTGGCGGCAAGCCGTTCACCGGCTCCGGAGATCCGCACCGAACGGCGGGAACTGATTACATGGCTGCGCAAGGGCTGGAGCCAGGAGCCCTTCGACATCGTCTATTTCGACCCTCCCTACGACCAGGGCCTCTACGAACCCTGTCTGATCGCCCTCGCCGCGGGGAATTGGCTTCACCAGGATTCTCTGGTGGTGTGTGAACACCGCTCCAACCTGAACCTAGAACCGGGCTCAGATTGGACGGTGGTGGATCAACGCCGCTACGGCATCAGCAGCGTGATGCTGCTCAGCCCCCCAGAGCGCTGCCACCACGGCGGTACTGGTTCCATGCCGCCACGAACAGACCCATCAGCGTGACGGGGATCAGACCCAGAACGATGCCGCAGAGCAGAGGTTCGATCATTGCGTCGCGTCAGCAATCAGAATTAGGGAGAATTCTCTCATTGGAACTCCAGGTCTGTGGTCCAGCCGTCACGAATTGCGGCCGAATCGGCATCAGCTGATGCAAATGATTCGAGCGATCGGGGTCGCGGCCTGATCGCCGCACTCGTGGTGTCGGCTGCGACGGCTTGCGTGGTGCTGGTGCTGTGGGTTCTGGGCAGCGCCCAGCAGGACCCCTACATCAAGGCCAGCCTTGAGTTGCAGGGAGCCGTGGACCATGGCGGACAGCTGTTCAGGATCAACTGCGCCGGCTGCCACGGCCTTGCCGGCCAGGGGTTGGTGGGCCCTCAACTTCAGGGCGTCAGCAACCAGCTCAAAGACCCCGTTCTGGTGCACCAGATCATCAGTGGCGAAACTCCCCCCATGCCGAGCTTTGAGATGGAACCGCAATCGATGGCCGATCTGCTGGCCTACCTGCACACCCTCAGCTGAGCCGCTGCCTTGAATGCTGTCGTCGTGCTGGTGGAGCCGGCCGGCCCCCTGAACATCGGAAGCGTGGCCAGGCTCTGCGCCAATTTCGGGCTGAGCGAACTGCGCCTGGTAGCCCCCCGCTGTGACCATCTCAGCGAGGAGGCCATGCTGATGGCCGTGCACGGCCAGGCGCTGCTTCAGGCGGCCGTGGTGGTGCCCGACCTGCTGACAGCCATCAACGATTGCCGCCGCACCGTGGGCAGTTGCGGACGCCTGGACCATGGCGAAATCCCCCTGCAAACACCCGAGCAGGCCCTGGGTTGGTTGCTGGCCGGCGATGGCAGCAGTCCCAGCTCAGACGCCCCCATGGCCTTGGTGTTTGGACGGGAAGATCGCGGCCTCAGCAACAGTGAGCTGCGGCTCTGCCAGAGGGTTCTCTGCCTGCAGAGCGGGGAGGCCTATCCCTCGCTGAACCTCTCCCACGCCGTGGCGGTGGTTCTGCATGAGTTGGCCCGCCTCAACAGCGGGAGCACTGAAACCCGCTGCATCGAGCCGCCATCGCCGGACCCGGCAGCCGCCAAGGCGCTTTCAGCCTGTCTTGACGACGCCACCGACCTGCTGCTGGAGGCCGGTTTCCTGCTGGAGCACACCGCCTCCGCCCGCATGGCCAAGGTGCGGGATCTGCTGCAACGCGCCACGGTGCGCGCCGAAGAGGTGGCTCTACTGCGGGGAATGGTGCGCCAACTGCGCTGGGCCATCCGCGCCAAGCGCCCCTAATCTCTGCCGAACAGTCACGGCTGAAAGGTTGAGCAGCAGTCGTTCGTCACGTCGCTCCGCCGGCTGGAGAGGTCCGGCCCAGCTCATCCTGCGGCTGGTGTTGATGGGGGTGGGTCTTGGACTGCTCACCGGCAGCGGCCTGCGGCTGCTGGCGCCCCGCGTTCAGCAACAGGAGATCGCCCTGCCCAGCTGGCTGGCCGATCAAGCGCTGATCACCACGCTGCTCGGTGACGCCGTGGAGCCGCCCAGCACTGAAAATGCCTCAGGGAAGAAAACTTCTTCTGTCGTGGCGAAGGGCCTGAAGCAGGCACGCTTCGCCCCCAGGCAGGAAATCAGGGCGCTGAGTGAGCGCTGGCTGGAGCTGGCCGCGCAACAGAGCGATCTGCAGGCCAGCGCCTACATGCTGATTCTCGACGACGGACGCTTTGCAGCCATGCAGGCCGAACGGCCGATGGCTGCCGCCAGCTCGATCAAGACGCCGATCCTGCTCGCAGTGCTGGAACTGCTGGATCAGGGAACACTGCAGTGGAACGAACCGCTCACGCTCACGGAAAAGCTGGTGGGGGGAGGCGCCGGATGGATGGCATCCCGGCCCCTGGGCAGTCGCTTCCCCACCCATGAGGTGGCCACGGAAATGATCCGGGTTAGCGACAACTCCGCCACCAACCTGATGATTGCCCGGGCGGGGGGAATGGATGCGATCAACGCCCGCTTTCAGGAGCTGGACCTACCCTCGACCGTGGTGAACAACTGGCTGCCGGATCTCGACGGAACCAACACCACCAGTGCCAGAGATCTCAGCCGGGCCATCGCCTTGGTGGACAGCGGTGAGCTGCTGGCTCCACGCAGCCGGGATCTGTTTCGCGAGGTGATGGGCACTTCGATAACAAACACGCTGCTGCCCAGGGGCTTGATGCGCGGCCTCGGTGGCGCCCAGGGCGAACCGGACGCAAGCCTGGCCCGCAAGGGATACCGCGTCTACAACAAAACAGGTGACATCGGCATCGCCTACGCCGATGCGGGGCTGATCGAACTCCCCGACGGACGACGCGCTGTGGCGGGATTTCTGGTGGAGGGCCCCTTCAATGACCCCCGATCCACCGAACTGATCCGTCAGCTCGCCGCCGCCATGGCACCGCACCTCAAACCCATCCCTGTTCCGCCCAAGCCATGAAGCTCGCTCCGCTGTTGTCTGCTGCCTGGCTGGCTGTTGCAGCCATGCCCGGCGCTGCGGAGGTGATTGAGCGTCAGCAGAGCGTTCGCCCCCTGCCGGGAGGCCTCGACAGAGTGCTGATGGTGAACGACAACAACCCCGAACTGATCGATGACGACGGCATCCTGATCTCAACCTTCCCCGATGGGAAGGCGGCGTCGGTTCCGGTGGTGCTCAACGGTCGCTTCGACCTGTTCAGCCACCACGTGTATGCCGGTGATACGGAGGGCAGCCCCAGCTCAACCCTGTGGCTGGCGGTGCTTGCAGCTCCGCTGGGGAATGCTCCTGTGTCCCTGCAGCTGCTCTCGGGCAGCACTTCGCTCTCGCAGGCCACAGGGCCCGGCCAGACCCAGGCCCCCTTTCTTCCCTTGCCGAGCCTGATGCCGGAAACCAGCGACGTGGTGGCGTCTGGCCCCGGCAGCCGCGTGGCCGGAGATCTGTTGGCCGGCCGCCGCGCAGCGGAACTCACCAACCGCCGCTGGAGCCTGGCACCGGGCGCACCCACACAGCTGCTGCTGCTGCCCATTCCCGTGGCCGGTCTCGATCCCCTGCTCAACGGCCGCAACCTGCAACTGCGCTTCCACAGCTCCGGCCCTGTGGCGCTGGCCACCCTGGCCGCCCACGGTGAAAACGGAAAGGCTCCAAGCGAACAGCACTGGCTGCAGCTGCTCAAGGAGCAACGCATGAGCAGCAAGGAGCACCAACCCACCCCACGGGGGAGCAAAGGCAAAATCATTTATTCCCGGGTGAGCGGTGTTCAGATCGGCAGCAGCTGGCGGGCCCACATCACCGACCCGGGAAGCCCGGTGCTGGCCGCACCCACGGCCCCCATCTCCTGGCCAATCAGCAGCCTGGAGCGCGGCACCCTCGCCACTAACCAGGTGCAAACCGCGGAACTCAAACGCTTTTACCCCGGCACCGCCTGGGCGGCCCATGGTAACTACGGGGTGGAGTACGACCTCACCCTGCCGCTGCAAAACACCGGTTCAGCCGCGGTCACGCTGCAGTTGTCGCTGGATTCGCCCCTCAAAGGCAACAGCACCACCTCTCTGCTGCGCTTCCGCGATGACCTCAACGGTCCGGTGATGTTCCGCGGACCAGTGCAGACCATGGGTCTGGAGGATCCCGAGGGTGGTTCCAAGGGGCGCCAGACCCAGCACCTGGTGCTGCGCCAGGGGCAGCGGGGACCGTCCTTGGGACAGCTGATGCTCCAGCCAGGGGAGGCCAAGCAGGTGCGCGTTCGCCTGATCTATCCCGCTGATGCCACGCCACCGCAGGTCATCACCGTGCAGCCTGTGAAACAATCCTGAGCACGCCTAGAGAATTGCTCGTGACTGCACCCCGGAAGCGCAGGGTCTTCCCCTTCACTGCGGTGATCGGTCAAGAGGAGATGAAGCTGGCCCTGCTTCTCAACGTGATCGATCCGCGCATCGGCGGCGTAATGATCATGGGAGACCGTGGCACCGGCAAATCCACCACCATCCGTGCCCTGGCTGATCTGCTGCCGGACATCGACGTTGTCGCCGGCGATCCCTACAACAGCTCGGCCAGCGATCCCGACCTGCAAAGCAGTGAGGTGCGCGAGCGGATGCAGCAGGGGGAAACCCTGAGCACTGAACCGCGGCAGGTGCCGATGGTGGACCTTCCCCTCGGTGCAACGGAAGACCGCCTCTGCGGCACCATCGACATCGAGAAAGCCCTGAGCGAAGGCGTGCGCGCCTTTGAACCCGGCCTGCTGGCAAAAGCCAACCGCGGCCTGCTCTACGTGGATGAGGTGAACCTGCTCGACGACCACCTCGTCGACGTGCTTCTCGATTCAGCGGCCTCCGGCTGGAACACGGTGGAGCGGGAAGGCGTCTCCGTGCGCCACCCCGCGCGTTTCGTGTTGATTGGCTCCGGCAACCCCGAGGAAGGCGAACTCCGCCCCCAGCTGCTCGACCGTTTCGGCATGAGCGTGGAAGTGCGCACCGTGCGTGATCCGGAGCTGCGGGTGAAGGTGGTGGACCAGCGCACCTCCTTCGATAGCGACCCCGATGGCTTCAGCACCGCCGTGGAGGGCAATCAAAACGCCCTGCAACAGCGGGTGGTGGAGGCCCAGCAACGCCTCGGCCAGGTGACCATCGATGAGGACCTGCGTCTGCGCATCTCCGCCGTCTGCGGCGAGCTCGATGTGGATGGTCTGCGGGGTGACATCGTCACCAACCGTGCTGCCCGGGCCCTGGCCGCCTTCGAAGGACGCACGGAAGTGAGCGAGGAAGACGTGGCCCGCGTGGCCTCCTGCTGCCTGCGCCACCGTCTGCGCAAAGACCCCCTCGAGCAGGTGGATTCCGGCGACCGCGTGGTGAAGGTGTTCTGCAAGGTGTTTGAGCGCAGCGAGAGCAGTGACCGCGCTGATTTCGAACTGGCCCTCGCCGCCTGATCCCCCCACAATCAGCCCATGCGGATCCTCGGCATCGACCCGGGCCTCGCCCGGGTGGGCTACGGGGTGATCGACATCCAGGACGGATGCCAGCGCATGCTCGATTGCGGCATCATCCAGACCGATTCCGATCGCTCCGACGGTGATCGCATGGTGGAGATTGCTGGCGACCTGCGCCAGCTGATCCGGATCTGGCGCCCAGAACTGGCGGCCGTGGAGAAGTTTTTCTTTTACCGATCCAGCAACACCATCAATGTGGTTCAAGCGCGTGGCGTGGTGGTGATGACCCTGGCCCGCTTCAAGATCCCGATGGTGGAGTTCCCACCCATGCAGATCAAACTCGCCGTGGCGGGGTTCGGCCATGCCGAGAAGGATGAAGTGCTGGAGGCGGTGATGCGGGAGTTGAACCTGGAGGAACCGCCCCGCCCGGACGATGCGGCCGATGCCCTGGCGGTGGCGCTGACGGCCTGGTTGCAGCGATGAGCAGCAAGCCAACCCTCCGCCGTCACTTCAAAGCGCAGCGTCATCTGGGGGAAGCCGCCACGCGATCCATCCAGAACGCCGTGGCGGCGCTGATCGACCAGTCCAACTGCGGTAACCGCCATGTGGGGGTCTACTGGCCACTTCCGGGGGAAGCGGATTTACGGCCGCTGCGGGAGGGTCCCCATCCGCCCTTGGCCTTGCCAGTGGCCAATGGCAACGGCCGGCTCATCTACCGCAGCTGGGGTGAGGACCCGCTTCAGCCCGATGGCTGCGGCATTCCCGCTCCTGCCGCTGGAGATGCTCTGCAACCCGATCAGCTGGCGCTGCTGCTGGTGCCGGCTCTGGCGGTGGACGGCGCGGGAATCCGCCTGGGCTATGGCGGTGGGTATTACGACCGGCTCAGGGCTGATCCCGCCTGGGCTGCCGTGCCGGCCTGGGTGGTGCTGCCCTCAACCTGCCTTGCGGCCGAAGCGTTGCCTCGAGAGTCCTGGGATGTTCCGTTCACCGGCTGGATCACGGAACAGGGAGCTGGTCGGCCCGCCTGAGGGGCCGCATCATGGGCACCATTGATCGCCCTTCCATGCTGCGTCTGCTGGCTCCACTGCTTCTGCTCGGCTCAGTGCTGCAGGGCGCGCTGCTGGCCCCTGCCAAAGCCCATCAGATCGAAAGTGCTCTGCAGTATCTCGATGGCGATCTGCAATTGAGCAGCAGCTTTTCCAACGGTGAGCCCACCCAGGGGGCCGTTGTTCGCCTGCTCAATGCCGATGGCACGCCAGGGCAGGAACTGGGCCGCACCGATGCCGAGGGACGCCTGAGCCTCGATCTCAGCAGCGTTGGCAACGGCACCGTTGATCTCCAGGTGGACGGAGGTCCAGGCCACCGCGACTACCTCGAACTTCCCGTTCAAAACGGCGAAGTGGATCTGAATGAGGTGGTCATGTTCCCCTTCAGCCTGGTGATGGTGGGGCTGCTGGTTAGCGTGCGACGTCGAAACGACTGAGCCCCACATGGCCACCAGCACCGGCAGTGATGCCCTCGACCGGATGGTGGAGCGCCTGGGCGGCACCGCCGATCCAAAGCGCCGCTATGAGTACGTGCTCTGGTTGGCCAAGAAGCTTTCGCCCATGCCGGCCGAGGAGCAGACCGACGACATCAAGGTGAAGGGATGTGTGTCGCAGGTGTTTGTGCGGGGTGCCCTCAATGAAGGAGTGATGCGCTGGCAGGGGGACTCCGATGCGCTGATCACCAAGGGACTGCTCGCATTGTTGATCCAAGGGCTGGATGGATTGACGCCGGCCCAGGTGCAGGCGGTGGACCCGGCCTTCATTGCGGCAACAGGCCTGCAGGCCAGCCTGACGCCATCCCGCGCCAATGGCTTCCTCAACATCCTTCTGGCCATGCAGGAGCAGGCCCGTCAACTGGACAGCTGACCCAAGCGCTGATCAGGACAGGGACAGGAACAGAAGCCGAATCACGTCAATACATAGAGTCGCTCGCAAACGTTCCAACACGGATCACAGGGGATGGCAGCAAAGGTCGGCGTGGGTCTGCTGGGACTGGGCACGGTTGGCGGTGGAGTGGCATCGATCCTCCAGAACCCCAGCGAACGTCACCCGCTGGTGGGTGAACTGGAGCTGATCCGCGTTGCCGTCCGCGATCTGAACCGCCCCCGGCCCGTGGCCCTGGACGAAAGCCTGCTGACCACCGACCCATCGGCGGTGATTCAGGACCCAGCCGTGGACGTGGTGGTGGAGGTGATCGGTGGTCTGGAGCCGGCCCGCAGCCTGATTCTCCAGGCGATTGCAGCCGGCAAATCCGTGGTGACCGCCAACAAGGCCGTGATCGCACGCCACGGCCAGGAAATCGCTGAAGCCGCGGCCGCCGCCGGGGTGTACGTGCTGATCGAGGCCGCCGTTGGTGGCGGCATTCCCATCATTGAGCCACTGAAGCAGTCCCTGGGGGGCAACCGCATCAACCGCGTCAGCGGCATCATCAACGGCACCACCAACTACATCCTCACCCGCATGGCTGAGGAGGGGGCCGCCTATGACGCGGTGCTCAAGGATGCCCAGGAGCTGGGCTACGCCGAAGCCGATCCGGCAGCTGATGTGGACGGTCTTGATGCGGCCGACAAGATCGCGATCCTTGCGACCCTGGCCTTCGGCGGCAGCGTGGATCGCGCTGCCGTTCCCACCGACGGAATCAGTGGCCTCCAGGGCGTGGATGTGGATTACGCCAATCAACTGGGCTACGGCGTGAAGCTGCTGGCGGTGGCCGAGCGCATGGCTGAAAGCGGCGATCCCCTGCCCCTCTCCCTGCGGGTGCAGCCCACGCTGGTTCCCAAGGACCACCCCCTGGCGGGCGTGAACGGCGTCAACAACGCCATCCTTGTGGAAGGTGACCCCATCGGCCGGGTGATGTTCTACGGCCCCGGCGCGGGCGCCGGCCCGACCGCCTCTGCGGTGGTGGCCGACATCCTCAACATCGCCGGCATCCGCCAGGCCAGTGAAGGGCCGGGGAAAGTGGATCCCCTGCTGGCCGCCAGCAGCTGGCGCCCCTGCGCTCTGGTCGACTCAGGCGACATTCGCCAACGCCACTATGTGCGTTTCAAGACAAAAGACGCCCCTGGCGTGATCGGCAACGTGGGCGGCTGCTTCGGCCAACGCAACGTGTCGATCCAGTCGATCGTGCAGTTCAATGCCAGCGACGCCGGCGCCGAGATCGTTGTGATCACCCACGAAGTGAGCCAACGTCAGATGAATGAAGCCCTGGACGCCATCCAGGCTTTGCCGGAGGTATCTGGCCTGGCCGCTCACCTCGGCTGCCTCTAAGGAGCGCTTCAGCCCTGGCGAATGCCCACTGGCGTGCGTCAAAGTGTCAATAACTTTCACAGCACAGGCCTGAATCCTCAGATCTGTGCTCGAAACGGTTCATGCAGAACCTCTCCTGTTCGAGTCCCGGTCAAGGCTGCCCCCTAGAGGAGGGGGTGAATCCGATGACGGTGCACCAGGGAGATTGCGTCAATCTCGACAGTGACGACGACACCTACCAAGTGATCGGCGTGGATGGTGACCACGACCGCTGCTGGGTGCGCCGCTGGCCCCTTCAGAGCAACGAGGGCTCACCGGTGTTCGAAATCTCGTTGGAAAGGATTCGCCAGGTCGGGTAAGTCCCTGTTGAATGGGCCGACCCGTATTGGCTGAGGCCCGTTGAAGCGCACCGATCGCCCCACGAGATGGACGTGCGGTGGCGCGCTGATGGCCCTGGCCCTCACCATCACCCAGATGGGGTGTCAGGCCCCGCCCCCCACCAGCCGGATCACGGTGGCCTCTGCAGGGCGAATCAGTTCCCTGGATCCAGCCCAGGCCAGCACCCTCGGCGCCACGCAGCTGATCAGCGCCCTGGGGGATCCGCTCTATCGCCTCAGGCGGGATGGCTCCCTGGAACCTCGCCTGGCGGCATCGGCCCCGGTTCTCAGTGATAGCGGTCGCACCGTCACGGTTCCCCTGCGCACCGATGTGCGTTTTCACGATGGAACCCCGTTCAATGCCGCAGCCATGGCCTTCAGCCTGCGGCGTTTCCTCGAGATCGGAACCCTCAGCTATGTGGTGGGCGATCGGATTGCGGCAGTGGAGGAAGCCGACAGCCACACCCTGCGGCTGCGCCTCAGTCGCCCCTCCACATCCCTGCAGGGCCTACTGACATCGATCAACCTCACCCCGATCTCACCAACGGCTTACAGCAACCACCAGGACCGTTTTCTGCACGACCGCTTTGTGGGGACAGGCCCCTACCAACTGACCCGCTTCAGCGAACATCAGCAACGCTTGGAGCCCTTTGCCCAGTACTGGGGTGAGGCGCCGCGCAACAACGGCCTCGATCTGATCACGCTGAGCAATTCCACGGCGCTTTACGGGGCATTGCGCAGTGGCGAGGTGGATCTGCTGCTCTCCGCCTCGATCGACGAAGACCAGCGCCACACCCTGCATGAACGGGCCAGCGCGGGGGAGCTGCACGAGTCGGTGGGTCCGGCGATGGAGATCGGCTACATCACCCTGCTGAGCAACCGGGAGCCATTCCAAGACCCCAAGCTCAGGCAGGCCCTGGCCGTCAGCCTGAACCGACGCGAGATCAGTGAACGGGTGAGCTACGGGCTGCGCCGTCCGCTACGGGCGCTGGTGCCCCCCAGCCTGGCCGGTGGCGCCATGGCCCAATGGCCCGAACACAACCCCGAGCAGGCCCGCGAGCTGCTGCAGGCAGCGGGCTACTGCAATGGCAGCACCCTGCGCTTTCCGCTCACCTTCCGCTCCAATGTGCCCGCCGACAAATTGCTGGCCCTCACCTGGCAGGCCCAGGTGCAACGGGACCTCTCGGACTGCCTGGTATTGGATCTCGATGGCGTCGAGTCGACCACCATCTACCGCCAGCTGGGGGAAGGTGCCTTCAAAGCCGTGATGCTGGATTGGCGCGGCAGCTACCCCGATCCGGAGGCCTATCTGACGCCGCTGTTGAGCTGCACCTCGGTGGAGGGCAACATCTGCACGGATGGAGAAGCAGCCATCAGCGGCAGCTTCTGGAGTGCCCCCGGATTGCAGACCGCCCTGCTGAACTCCGACACGCTGATGGGTGATGCCCGCCGCACCGCCCTGGACCGTGTGGACCATCTCTCCGCCGACGGTGCCGCCTACATCCCCGTCTGGCTGGATTCACCTCGGGCCTGGGCCCAGCTGAACCTCAACCCTCCACGATTTGATGGCAGTGGTCAGCTGATGCTCGCTGAGCTGGAGCGCCGCCAGGACGGAGCAATGAACAACTGATGGGACGTGCCCGAGACCTCGCCCGCTACAGCGCCACCCGCCTCGCCCTGGCGCCATTGATGCTGTGGCTGATCGCCAGCCTGGTGTTCCTGTTGCTGCGCGTCGCCCCAGGGGATCCCGTGGATGCAGTGCTCGGCAGCCGTGCCCCCGCCGCCGCCAAAGCCGCGATGCGGGCTCGGCTGGGCCTGGATCAATCGTTGCTGGATCAGTACCTCAGCTACCTCAACGGCTTGATCCACGGCGATCTGGGACAAGCCCTGATCAACCAGGAGCCGGTTCGAACCATCATCGGCAGAACCCTGCCCGCCAGCCTGGAGCTGAGCGTGATCGCCTTGGTGTTGGCTGCTGTGGTGGGGCTGAGCATTGGCTTCAGTGGCATTGCCCGGCCCGAGGGAAAGATCGACCTGGGCGGACGCCTCTACGGATTGGGCACCTATGCCCTGCCGCCCTTCTGGGTGGCCATGCTGGTGCAGCTGGTGTTCGCTGTCAGCCTGGGCTGGTTGCCGGTGGGCGGGCGCTTCCCCCCCAGCCTTCTCCCCCCCGAGGGCAGCGGCTTTTTCCTGCTGGACAGCGCTCTGCAGAACAACTGGGCCGCTTTTCGAGGCACCGTGCGTCACCTGATCCTGCCCGCGGGGACCCTGGCTCTGCTGCTCAGCGGCACCTTCACGACCGCCCTGCGACTGAACCTGCGACGCACCCTGCGCGGCGACTACGTGGAAGCGGCGCGCAGCCGCGGCCTTAGTGAGCGCCAGGTGATCCTGCGCCACGGGCTGCCCAATGCCTTGCTGCCGGTGCTCACCATTGCTGGCATCACAGTGGCCTCCTTGATTGGTGGAGCCCTGCTGATTGAAGTGACCTTTTCCTGGCCAGGCATTGCCTTGCGGCTGCAGGAAGCCATCAACCAGAGGGACTACCCCGTCGTTCAGGGGATCGTGGTGGTAATCGCCGCCCTGGTGGTGCTGGTGAGTGTTGCCGTTGACCTGCTGGTGGCCAGCCTCGATCCACGGGTGCGCTACTGATCCAGCAGCTGCTGGACCCTGCGACGGCCCAAACGATGCCAGCGCGTCTTGGAACTGGCGTCCATCAGGTGAACCGCATCGTTGCTGGGTGACGGGGAGTTCAGAGAATCAAGAAAACGGATGACTTCATGGGCAATCACCCGTTGAACCCTGAGGGGATTGACGCCCACCAACTCTTCGCCGAGCCGGAAGATGTCGTCCCCCTCTGACGCCTTGCCCTGGCCATCCACACGAATCGGCGAAAAGTGACTGGCCCCCTCCACCACCACCACCCGGCTGGCGGGATGCTCCGCCAATCCAGCCAAAAGAGCCAGCTGCTCATCCAGAGGAGGGGTGATCAGATCAAGGGTCCCACCCACCATCAACAGTGGAATCGGCAACGTCCGACTGGCCCGGTGCGGCCAGATCAACCCGCCAAAGCTGTTGAGCCCCACCACCGCCCGGGGCGGCGGGTCCATCACTTTGCTCTCCAGCACACGGCCTGCCGCCAGTTCGCACTGAAGCAATTCCGACAGGTTGGTGAGGGGCAAGCCCGCCAGGGCGGCTTCACAGCGCTGGGCCATCCCGGGCACCAGCTCCGCCCCACTGGCCAGGAGAGCCGTTAGGGCACCCAGGGAATGCCCCATCAGCACCACCTCGGTTCCGGGGATGTTCAGATCGCCCCGTTGCTGCGCCTCAACCACCGCCGCCAGGTCAGCCAAGCGATCACGAAGCGCTGCGGCACCATCGAACGACTGCCGCCCCTCGAGCAAACCCTGAACAGCCGCGGCATCGCTGCCGGGATGCTCAAGCACCAGCACGGGCCAGCCCGCCTGCATCAGCGAACGCGCCAGCCAGTGGAAGTGGTTGGGGTCCCCGCCCAGCCCCGGCATCATCAAAACCCAGGTCCGGTCCACACGAGGCGACTGGGGAATCCAACGTTCCAGCCGCAATGGCCGCGAACGATGGCCCACCACAAGCGTTGCGTGACGGGGAGCATCAGCCGAGGCAGAACGCTCCCTGCCCTGAAGGGGCTGCAGCCGAGCCTCCTCCTGAGCCAAAGCCCGCATCAAGGCGTGATGACGCTTCAATTCCAACCGCCAGCGGTTGGAAGCAGCCACCAACGCATCCAGATCAAGACACAACTGCGGGGTGGGCAACGCCTCCAACAAATCCAGCGTTGAAAAGGTTTCCTGCCGTTCAAGCAGCTGCTCCACCGTGGACAGCACCAGCGAACGGTTGATGCGCTGTCCGTCCTCCACACGAATCAATTCCCCCAGCGCATCCAGTAGCGGACCCGCCCCCCAGCTGCTGAGCAGCTGACGCCCGAGGCTGCGGCGGGAGAGCACCGGAGCCTGGAGCAGACGGATCAGCCCCTCGCGGTTCTCGGGGGAGAGAAGCCCCATCCAGGTGGACAGCTCCGATCGCGAGAGCTGCGCTGGATCAGCCGTCGGCGAGCGCACAAATGCTCCGAGTTCCTCCACCGAAACCGGAAGAACCACGCCGTCGATCTTGACCTCCACACGTTCTGTGGAGCCAACAGGCCACGATCCGCACGTGCTGAGCAGCAGACTGCCCACCAAGCCCATCGCGATGCATCGTCCTGTTAAGCGTCCGCGCAGCAACGCCTGACCCTCTGCGGTGGTGGAACCAGTTTCCATCACCCCTGAGAAATGTCACCCGACTGAGGTTCCTGGCGTCCATCGGTGCCGGCGGGGTGATGTTCATGACGCCGCTGATCTTTCATGCGATCGACTTCTCAGCGCGTGAAGTGGGAAGCGGCCTGGCCGTCTCTGCCCTGATCGGCACGGTGGTGCGCCTGCTGAGCGGCGCAATGCTCGATCGCGGCATCCGCTGCTCCTGGCCGGTGAGAGGCACAACCCTGTTGGCCATTGCAGCTGATCTGATCCTGCTGCAGGCTGACAACTACAACAGCTACCTGCTCGGACAACTGCTGCTGGGCTGTGCGGCGGGTCTGTACTGGCCTGCCATCGAATTGGCCGTTCCCCTCAGTTGCGGCAACCTTCCCTCCGGGCGGGGCTACGCCCTGGTGCGCAGTGCCGATGCCCTCGGCATCGGCATCGGCACGCTGATCGGAACCGCTGCCGCCACCCTTGGAATCCTGCGGACGGTGTACATCGTTGAAACAGTGTGCATGGGCGCTGTGTTGGTGCTGATCAGCCTTGTTCCGCTCCAGGACGGTCCGCCCTACCGCAACCTCAGCAGCAACAGCCCAGCGCCGGTTGGTCAACGGCCACGGCCAACAACCCGACTGCCCTGGTTGCTTCCCCTACTACCGGTGCTGCTGATCAGTGTGGTGGCCACAGGGATCCTGGCCCTTCAACAAAGTGCGCTTCCCCTCGATCTGGTGCGCGGCGGGCTGGCGCGACCGGCCCTGAGCGAAAGCCACAGCAGTGCTCTGATCGCACTTCAGTTGACCTTGCTGGTGAGCCTGCAGTGGCCGGTGGGCCGTTGGCTGGCGGAGCGAAGCGTTGCCTTCGGCCTCGGCTTGAGCCTGGCGGGCTTCAGTCTGGGCTGCAGCCTGATTGCTCTCTCCTCCCTGTTCGAGAACGGAACGATCCTGGTTCTGGCAGCCCTGCTGCCAATGGCCTTCGCCCAGGCCGCTTTCCTGCCCACGGCCACAGAAGCCGTCATTGAAGAGACGCCACCGGAACACCGGGGTTTGGCGATGGCGCTGTTTTCCCAGTGCTTCGCCATCAGCGCCATTGTGGCCCCCCTGGCTGGAGGAGCCCTGCTGGACCTTCAAAACAGTGGCCTGCTGCTCTGGCTGCTGATGGGTGGGGCCTGCCTGGTCGTGCTCCCCAGCCTTCGCAGCCTCAAGCCGCGCTACGGGGCGACAGCAACAGGCCAGGACATTGCCCTGCCGGAACAACAACGCTTTGATGCTCTTGCTGGGAGTTCAGGTCAACAACATTAATAAGAACTGACGCCAGAGGATGAAGTCCATACGAGGACCAAGAGAAAGCCATCTCTCAGATAGATGATGAAGATAAATACTGAAGAAGACCTGACTACTCTTGCCCTACCAATTAATCTCAACCAGAGACAGATGTCCACATTTTATAAAATTTGTAAGGAATGATCAGCCGCCAAACTGTGTTAGCCCCAACACTGCAAAAGCAAGATCAGATCGCTCAATGAAATGGTTCATGGCAATGCTGCTTGCCGTCGTGCTTTCGCCGCTTGCCAAAGCCGCACAGCACGATGAATGGGCATTGGTAGCTCATGGAGAGCGGAAGAAGGCGGCTTACCTGGTTCTGAGGACAATCACCCAGGAGATCGAACTCATTCCAGTTGAATCTTTGAATCAATGCGAGGCAATTGGACGTGGGATCATGAACAGTGGAAAGTTGAGCAAGTTCCTCAAGGGATACAAATGCATTCCGGGCTTGCTCTAAACGAACCATTAGAGATCACTGAATTTTCCCCAATCAAGCACTCTTGAACAGTCAAAGAGCGCTAGAGGGAATGCCTAGGGAATCAAATGCTTTGACTAAACGTTGAAAAGGAACTCCATCACATCGCCTTCATCCACCACATACTCTTTTCCTTCACTGCGCAGCCAACCCTTGTTGCGGGCTTCCGCCAGTGAGCCAGCTTCCAGCAGCTTCTCCCAACCGATGGTCTGAGCGCGGATGAAGCCCCGCTCGAAATCGGTGTGAATCACACCGGCAGCCTGCGGAGCGGTCATCCCGGCTTTGAACGTCCAGGCCCTTGTTTCCTTTTCACCGGTGGTGAAGTAGGTGCGCAGCCCGAGCAATCGATAGGTGGCCCGAATCAGGCTTTGCAGTCCACCTTCCGTTACCCCGAGACCTTCCAGATAGTCCGCGGTTTCCTCATCTCCCAGTTCCACCAGCTCCGCTTCCACCTGGGCAGAGATCCGCACCGTTTCGGCACCTTCCTTGGCGGCCAGTTCAACCACCTCGCTGCAGAAGGCATTGCCCTCAGCCAGATCGTCTTCACTCACATTGGTGGCATAGATGATCGGCTTGGCGGTTAAGAGCCCCAAGGGCTTGATCATCGCCGCTTCTTCCTCGTTCAGCTCGACGCTGCGAGCCGCACCACCGTTCTCGAGCACCGCCTGAATCCGTTCAAGAGCAGCATCTTCCACCTGCGCTTCTTTGCTGGTGCGCATCTGCTTCTTGAGACGCTCCCGGCGCTTCTCAATCTGAGCCAGATCCGCCAGACCCAGCTCAAGATTGATCACCTCCGCATCCCGGGAGGGACCCACTGACCCTGAAACGTGAATGACGTCATCGTCCTCGAAGCAGCGGATCACGTGAACGATCGCGTCAACCTCACGGATGTTGGCCAGAAACTTGTTGCCCAGACCTTCGCCCTGGCTGGCGCCTTTCACCAGACCAGCAATGTCGACAAACTCCATCCGGGTCGGAATGGTGTCCTGGCTTTTGCTCAGTTCTGTGAGCCGGTCCAATCGTTCATCGGGCACCGCCACTGTGCCGACGTTGGGCTCGATCGTGCAGAACGGAAAATTGGCAGCCTGCGCCTGAGCGTTGGCGACCAACGCATTGAACAAGGTGGACTTGCCCACGTTGGGCAATCCGACAATTCCGGCTTTGAGCATCGGCGGAATCTACCGGCCAGCGGCGAGACTGTTGTGAAGTTTTGTGGGCCCATGCTGCAGTCCTTGCGCTCCCCTGCGTCCCCATCGCCTGAAGCAGAGCTGGCCTCAGTGGCAAAAGCACGATCCAGACGGCGCAAAACAGCAATGGTGGGAGTGCTGCTGCTGGCCCTCGGCGGGGGTGGGCTGCTGCTGCGTTTCGGTCCTGGGAGCAACCGTCAACGGGATCTGACGCCCTTCACCACCACAGCTGAACGCGGCGTGCTCTCTGGAGTGATCAGCGCCAGCGGCGAACTGCAGGCCCAGCAGAAGGTGAACGTGAGTCCGCGCCAGCCGGGTCTGCTGGCGGAGCTGATGGTGGATGAGGGGGATGTGGTGGAGAACGAGCAGGTGCTGGCGGTGATGGATCGCGGCGATCTCGATGATCGGCTGCAGGAGAAGCAGGCTCTGCTGCGTCAGGCCGACGCCAACTATCAGAACAAGAGGGAGGATTTCGAACGTCGCAGCCAGCTGTATGCCAGCGGCGCGCTCAGCGCTGACGACTTCAGTGATGCACGCTTCGAGATGCTGGCCAGGCAGGCGGGTCTGGTGGCAGCCCGGGAACGGGTGGAGCAACTGGAACAGGAGAGCCGAGAAAAGACGATCCGCGCCCCCTTCTCAGGAACGATCACAGCGCGCTACGCCGAACCGGGGTCATTTGTGACCCCCACCACAGCCGCCTCGGCCACAGCCGGTGCCACCAGCGCCTCGATCGTTGAGCTCTCGCAAGGCTTGGAGGTGAGGGCCCGCGTTCCGGAAAGCGACATCGGCCGCATCCAGCCCGGCCAAACCGCCGAGATCAGGGTGGATGCCTATCCCGATGAGCGCTTCCAGGCAACGGTGAGTGAGGTTGCCCCCCGCGCCGCGAAAGAAAACAGCGTCACCTCCTTTGAAGTGAAGCTGAACTTCGTCAACCCGCAGAAGAAACTGAAGATCGGCATGACCGCCGACATCAATTTCCAAACCGGGCGCAGTGCGCCCGAAATTCTGGTGCCCACCGTGGCGATCACCCTTGAAGACGGCCAACAGGGTGTGTTGCTTGTGGGTGAAAACCAGCAACCACGTTTTCAGCCGGTGGAACTGGGCAACAGCAGCGGCGATAAGACTGCGATCCTGAACGGTCTCGAATCAGGAACCCGCGTGTTCATCGATCTGCCCCCATGGGCCGATCGCCGCGATTGACCCACCCACACTTTCAACACCGTCATGCCCGAGGCCACCGCCAAGCCCCTTCTGCTGCTTGTGGATGGCCATTCCCTGGCATTCCGCAGCTTCTACGCCTTCAGCAAGGGGGGGGAAGGCGGTCTGGCTACCAAAGACGGCCGGCCCACCAGCGTGACCTACGGCTTTCTCAAAGCCCTGCTGGACAACAGCAAAACTCTGAAGCCCGAAGGCGTTGCCATTGCCTTCGACACAGCCGAGCCCACCTTCCGCCACAAGGCGGACGCCAACTACAAGGCCCACCGGGATGTGGCCCCTGAGGTGTTCTTCCAGGACCTCGAACAGCTGCAGCAGATCCTCGAAACGCACCTGCAGCTCCCCCTCTGCATGGCACCGGGCTACGAAGCCGACGATGTGCTGGGAACCCTGGCGAACCGAGCGGCCGACTCCGGATGGGGCGTGCGGATCCTCTCGGGAGACCGCGACCTGTTCCAGCTGGTGGATGACAGCCGCGACATCGCGGTGCTCTACATGGGTGGCGGCCCCTACGCCAAAAGCAGTGGCCCAACGCTGATCCGCGAAGAAGGGGTGCTCGGCAAGCTCGGCGTGATGCCCGACAAGGTGGTGGACCTCAAGGCCCTCACCGGGGACAGCTCCGACAACATCCCTGGCGTGCGTGGTGTTGGCCCCAAAACAGCCATCAACCTGCTGAAAGACAACAGCGACCTCGACGCGGTGTACGCCACCCTCGAGCAAGTGGAAGCCGAAGGGCCGAAAGCAAGCCGGGGCGCCATCAAAGGAGCTCTGAAAGGAAAGCTGCGCGCCGACCGCGACAACGCCTACCTGTCGCGCAAGCTGGCCGAGATCCTCGTCGATGTTCCCCTGCCCAAGGAACCCAGCCTGCCGTTGTCGTCGGTGGATGCCGACGGCCTGAGCAGCTGCCTGGAAGACCTCGAGCTCAACAGCCTGCTGCGCCAGGTGGGCGGCTTTGTGGCGGCCTTCTCCGAAGGGGGCTACGGGGCCAATGCGGAGGCCGCTGCAGCCAAGACCCCCCGGCGCTCAGCCACCACAGAACCAGTAGCTGCAGAAGCCGCAACCGAGCCGACAACCCAAGACGACGTGGGTCTGCCGGCCCTGAAGCCGCAGCTAATCCAGACCGAAACGGCCCTGGACGCCCTGGTGCAAAGGCTATTGGCCTGCACCGACAGCAGCCTGCCTGTGGCCTTCGACACCGAGACCACCGACCTCAACCCATTCCGCGCCGAACTCGTCGGCATCGGCATCTGCTGGGGAGGGGCCCTCGACGCACTCGCCTACATCCCGCTGGGTCACAAAGGCAGTGAAGACAGCAGCCCGGAGCAGCTGCCCTTGGAAACCGTGCTCACCGCCCTCGCCCCCTGGCTGGCCAGCAGCAACCACCCCAAGGCTCTGCAGAACGCCAAATACGACCGCTTGATCCTGTTGCGGCATGGCGTTGCCCTGGGGGGCGTCGTGATCGACACGCTGCTGGCCGATTACCTGCGGGATGCCGCAGCCAAACATGGTCTGGAGCTGATGGCCAAACGGGAATTCGGCTTCCAGCCCACCGTCTTCACCGATCTGGTGGGCAAGAAGCAAACCTTCGCCGATGTGCCGCTGGAGCCCGCCAGCCTGTACTGCGGTATGGACGTGCACGTCACCCATCGCCTCGCCCTGCTGCTGCGACGTCAGCTGGAGGTCATGGGTCCGCAGTTGCTGCCATTGCTGGAGCAGGTGGAGCAGCCGCTGGAACCGGTGCTGGCCCGGATGGAATCCACCGGAATCCGCATTGATGTGCCCTATCTCCAGGGCCTTTCCGAGGAGATGGGCTCCACCCTGCAGCAGCTGGAATCCGACGCCAAAGCAGCCGCTGGAGTGGACTTCAACCTGGCCTCACCCAAGCAGCTGGGGGAGCTGCTGTTCGACACCCTTGGCCTGGATCGCAAGAAATCCCGTCGCACCAAAACCGGCTTCAGCACCGACGCCACCGTGCTGGAGAAACTCGGCAACGACCACCCGGTGGTGCCCCTGGTGCTGGAGCACCGGGTGCTCAGCAAGCTCAAGAGCACGTACATCGACGCCTTGCCGCAGCTGGTGGAAGCGGAAACCGGGCGGGTCCACACCGATTTCAACCAGGCCGTAACGGCAACGGGGCGGCTGAGCAGTAGCAATCCCAACCTGCAGAACATTCCGGTGCGCACCGAGTACAGCCGCCGGATCCGCAAGGCCTTCCTGCCTCAGGAGGGCTGGACCCTGCTCAGCGCTGATTACTCCCAGATCGAGCTGCGCATCCTCACCCACCTCTCTGGAGAAGAGGTGCTGCAGGAGGCCTACCGCAGCGGCGACGACGTGCACGCGCTGACCGCCAGGCTGCTGCTGGACAAAGACGAAGTCAGCCCGGACGAGCGTCGGCTCGGCAAAACGATCAACTTCGGTGTGATCTATGGCATGGGAGCCCAGCGCTTCGCCAGGGAAACCGGCGTGAGCCAGAGCGAAGCCAAGGAGTTCCTGGCCAAGTACAAGCAGCGCTACCCGAAGGTGTTCGCCTTCCTCGAGCTGCAAGAGCGGCTCGCCCTCAGCCGCGGTTATGTGGAAACGATTCTCGGCCGCCGGCGGCCGTTCCACTTCGATCGCAACGGCCTGGGGCGGCTGCTTGGCAAGGACCCACTAGAGATCGACCTAGACGTGGCCCGCCGCGGCGGCATGGAGGCGCAGCAACTGCGGGCGGCGGCGAATGCCCCGATTCAGGGCTCGAGTGCCGACATCATCAAAGTGGCAATGGTGCAGCTGCAAGACGCCCTGCAGCGTCAGGGCCTACCGGCCCAGCTGCTGCTGCAGGTGCACGACGAACTGGTGCTCGAGGTGGCGCCGGACGCCCTGGACGCCATCCGAGAGCTGGTGGTGCAGACCATGGAACAGGCCGTTGCGCTGAGTGTTCCCTTGGTGGTGGAGACCGGCGTCGGCGCGAACTGGATGGAGGCGAAATAAACGCAGCCGAACAGGCCGTAGCCTCATCCTGAGCTCCTGATCAGCTGTGTCCCTGCGCTTCACCAACAGCCTCACAAGCCGCACCGAAGCGTTCGAGCCCCTCACCGAGGGCAAAGCCAGCATCTATTGCTGCGGCGTGACGGTCTATGACCTCTGCCACCTGGGGCATGCCCGCAGCTACATCAACTGGGATGTGCTGCGGCGATATCTGATCTGGCGCGGGTACGACGTCACCTACGTCCAGAACTACACCGACATCGACGACAAGATCCTCAACCGCGCCAATGAGGAGGGCATCACGATGCAGGCGGTGAGTGAACGCAATATCGAAGCGTTCGAGGTCGACATGGGGCGTCTGAATATTCTCCCGGCCGACCGAATGCCACGGGCCACCGGCTGCATCGAAGGCATCCAGACACTGATCAGCGAACTGGAATCCAAAGGAGCCGCCTACAGCTCAGACGGTGATGTCTACTTCGACATTTCGAAGGCCAAGAACTACGGCAAGCTCAGCGGCCGCGACCCCAAAGACCAGCAGCAAGGAGCCAGCGGTCGAACCGCTGATGGAGAGGAAAGCCGCAAGCGTCATCCCTTTGATTTCGCCCTGTGGAAGGGGGCCAAAGCCGGAGAACCCAGCTGGGAATCCCCCTGGGGGCCAGGCCGCCCGGGCTGGCACATCGAATGCTCAGCGATGGTGCGCCAGGAACTGGGGCAAACCATTGACATTCACCTCGGTGGCGGAGATCTGGTGTTCCCGCACCACGAAAACGAGATTGCTCAATCGGAAACCGCCAACGGCACAACCCTGGCGAAGCTATGGATGCACAACGGCATGGTCAATGTCGGTGGCACCAAGATGTCCAAATCGCTTGGCAACTTCACCACCATCCGCGCCTTGCTGGACAGTGGAATCTCGCCGATGACCCTTCGCCTGTTTGTGCTGCAGGCGCACTACCGCAAACCGCTTGATTTCACCGCCGAGTCCCTTGAGGCCGCAGCCACCGGCTGGAAGGGTCTGAATGCGGCCCTGAGCCTTGGCGATCGCCACGGCGAGAGCCTTGGCTGGAGCATCGCCCCACCGCTCACAGAGGGCGCCATGACCGCCAACGGAGGTCCAGCCGACACCGCTCTGGTGGAGTTCGAACAACGCTTCATCAGCGCCATGGACGATGACCTCAACAGCTCGGGCGGACTGGCCGTGCTGTTCGATCTGGCCAAGCCCCTACGGGCCCTCGCCAACCGGCTGGAACGGGGGGAAGACTCCGCCCTGCCTGAGCCGGAGTTGAAAGGTCTGGAGGGGCGTTGGCAGCTGCTGCGACACCTGGCGGCGGTACTGGGACTGCGCTCGGAAGCGGAAGCCGCCACCAGCCTCGACGACGGCGCCATTGATGCAGCCATTGCGGCGCGCAAGGCAGCGAAAGCAGCCAAGGATTACGCGGAGGCCGACCGGATCCGGGATGAGCTCGTCGCCCAAGGGGTGGAGCTGATCGACAAACCCGGCGGAGTGACGGAGTGGATCCGCGCCTGATCCCGGCAGACTGAACCCCGATCCTGTTGCTCCCCATGCTCTGGCTGAAGAAGCTGAACTTCATGGAAACCGCCAAGCTCGAGATGGAGCTGATGAAGGCCCTTGATGCCGGCGAGGATCTTGAGGCGAAGCTCACGACTCAGAAGCAACTGGCCGCGTCCACGGGCGATGCGGAGCAAGCCTGGAAAGCAGAGGTGTGGGACAAGATGCTGCAGAGGATTCGCAAGATGGAATCCATGCTCAATTCCTCGGATCAGCCGTAGGCACTCTCCAGGTGAATCTCCTCAGCTAGGGATCAGATCAATCACGCTGATCACCAGACCAACGGCGATCACTGGCGGCGAAATCCAGCGCAGCATCACCAGCAGAAAGCGCTGCAGCCAGATCGGGCTCCCCGAATGGCTGAGCTCCTCTTGAAAACGGGCGGGAAGCACCCAACCCAGCAACAGGGCCAGGAGCAAGCCCCCCAGAATCAGCAGCAGGCCCCCAAACACGGAATCCATCCAGCCGAGAACCTCCATGGAGGTGGCCGCTGGAAGACCGGCCACAAAGATCAACGCCGCGGACACCCAGACGGCCCGGGAGCGGCTCCACCCCAGGCGATCGATCAAACAGGCCACCGGCACCTCCAACAGCGACACCGCTGAGGTGATCGCTGCAATCAGGGCCAGAGCAAAAAAGAGCACCGCCACCAGCTGACCTGTGGCGCCCAGCGAGCCCAGGCCCGTGGGCAGCGCGATGAAGATCGTGCCCAGGGTGGAGCCACTGATCACATCCTGGAGGCCAAAGCTCATCACCACGGGGAAGGTGACCATGCCGGCCAGCAAGCCCACAGCGGTGTCCATCCCCACCACCGCCACGGCTTCCCGCGGCAGGTGGGCGCGCCGGCTCAGGTAGGCCGAATAGGCCAGGATGCAGCCGATGCCCGTGCCAATCGAGAAGAAGGCCTGGGTGAAGGCATTGCGAATCGTGGTGGGGTCCTGCAACTGGCTGTTGTCCCAGCGGAGCAGGAAGGTGCGATAGCCCTCCGAGGCCCCATCAAGACCAGCGGCCCATACCGCAAGGCCAATCAGCAGCACAAACAACAGCGGCAGCCCCCAGCGGGACAAACGCTCAATGCCTCCGCGCACGCCGGCCGCCACCACAGCAGCAGTCGCCACCAGGCTGAGCAGCTGGCCGATCAAGGCGGAGCGGCCGCCACTGAGGCCGGCGAAAAAGGCTTCCGCTGAAGCGATATCCGCCGGGAGCCCCTGGGTGAGGGTCTGCACCAGGGTGGCCCCGGTCCACCCCATCAACACGGCATAGAAGGCCAGGATTCCACTGGCCGCCAGCACGAACAGCCAACCCATCGGCTGCCAACGGCGACCGGCGGCCGCCACTGGCGCGAGCAGGGGGCTTTGGCCGGTGCTGCGCCCCAGCACCATTTCGGCCACCAGCACCGGCAGGCAGACCAACAGCACAATCACCACGTAGAGCAGCAGGAAGGCGCCGCCACCTCCCTGGGAGGCGCGGTAGGCAAAGCCCCAGAGATTGCCCAGACCCACGGCACTGCCCGCAGCCGCCAGGACAAACCCCAGGCCCGATCGCCACTGTTCCTTCGCCATGCGCTCTCCACAAGCTGTCCGCCAGCTTGCCAGCGTTCAACGGTCCTGGTGGGAGACTTGTCGCAACTGCCGGAACAGCATGAAAGCCATCAGCGTGCTGGGATCCACCGGTTCGATCGGCACCCAGACCCTCCAGATCGCTGAGGAGTTTCCAGAGCAGTTCCGCGTTGTGGCCCTGACGGCCGGCCGCAACCTGAAGCTTTTGGTTGACCAAGTTCAGCGGCATCGCCCTGAGGTGGTGGCCCTGGCCGATGCCGATCTCCTGCCCGAACTGCAGGAGCGTCTGCAGGGCGCCGGCGTCACAGGCGCTGATGCACCCCAGCTGGTGGGAGGTGCTGATGGTCTCAACGTTGCTGCCGCCTGGGACAGCGCCGACCTGGTGGTGACGGGCATTGTTGGTTGCGCCGGTCTGTTGCCGACCCTGGCGGCGATCCGCGCCGGCAAAGACCTGGCTCTGGCGAACAAGGAAACGCTGATTGCAGCCGGCCCCGTGGTGCTGCCGGAGCTGAAGAAGAGCGGCAGCCGTCTGCTGCCGGCGGATTCGGAGCACTCAGCAATTTTCCAGTGCCTGCAGGGAACCCCCTGGGCTGAAAACGCACGCCTCTCCACCGGCGTGCCCACACCGGGGCTGCGCCGGATTCAGCTCACAGCCTCCGGCGGCGCCTTCCGCGACTGGACGGCCGCCGACCTTGAAAAGGCCACAGTGGCCGATGCCACCAGTCACCCCAACTGGAGCATGGGCCGCAAGATCACCGTGGATTCCGCCTCCTTGATGAACAAGGGGCTGGAGGTGATCGAAGCCCATTACCTGTTCGGCCTGGATTACGACCACATCGAGATCGTCATCCATCCCCAGAGCATCATCCATTCGATGATCGAACTGGCAGATTCCTCCGTGCTGGCCCAACTGGGCTGGCCCGACATGAAGCTGCCCATCCTCTACTGCCTGAGCTGGCCCTCACGCCTGGAGACGCCATGGCGGCGACTGGATCTCACGGAAGTGGGTCAGCTCAGCTTCCGGGCCCCCGATCCCGCCAAGTACCCCTGCATGGAGCTGGCCTACGCCGCCGGACGCGCCGGCGGAACCATGCCGGCGGTGATGAATGCTGCCAACGAGGAAGCCGTGGCGCAGTTCCTCGAGGAGAAGATTCACTTCCTCGATATCCCGACAGTGATCGAGGCCGCCTGCGAGCGTCATAAACCCGATCTGATGACCCAACCCCAGTTAGACGACGTGCTGCGGGTGGATCAGTGGGCGCGAACCGCCGTTCGGGAACAGGTGAACCGCGGTGTGACCCGTTTGCCCATGGGAGCGCTCGCCGCTTAGGCATGCAACGGGTCAGCCATCACCTCCTGCTCTGCGCAACCGCGACAAAAGCCAAATGCTGCGATTCGGCGCTTGGGGCACAAACCTGGAATGAACTGAAAAGCGTTGTTCGCGAACTGAATCTCGAAAACACGGAACGCCCAGAGGGAATTGTTCTGCGCAGCAAAGCCGATTGCCTCAGGGTGTGCGAACGAGGGCCGATTCTTCTGGTCTGGCCAGACGGAATTTGGTACGCCGATGTTTCACCCGATCGCGTCAAAAGAATCATCGAACAACACATCATCGGCCAACAACCCGTTGAAGAGTGGATTCTCAAAAGAACACCATTCGAGACAACCACTGGCGCCCCTTCAGGCGAAATTTGATCCCAAATCAATCCAGCAAAGCATTAGCGAGAGGCTCAATTTGCACCCAAGAGAAGGAACTCTGAGCAAAAGGAACTTGAAATCCAGCCGGAATTCCAAACAACGAAATCCGAACAATTGCTATTGAGCTCTTGAGCACCATGCGCCCACAGGTCGCAGCCCAGGCAATTATGATGAAAACCTTAAGCGCCAACAGATGAGCGCTTGTCTTGAGGCTTCCATTTGGCATTTGCAACTGCGACCCGACCCGCAAATCCAGCCCCTGAAGACAGCGCTGAATCAACCCTCTACCCGAGCAAAGCTGAGCTGCTCAGCGTCTTGCCAGCAGAGCTCTCCAAGCTGAGCCCAGCGAAGTCCTGGGCGAGCTTGACCATGTCTGCTGGGCTTTCGCTTCTGGCCGTCGGCCTGGGAACCCTGATCCCGCTCTCGGCAGCCGCCACCCCCCTCTGGCTCCTCTACGGCGTGATCACCGGCACCATCGCGATGGGCTGCTGGGTGATCGCCCATGAATGCGGCCATCACGCCTTCCACCCCAACCGCCGGATTGAAGGCGTTGTGGGCTTTGTTCTGCACAGCATTTTGCTGGTGCCGTATTACAGCTGGGCCCACAGCCATGCGGTGCACCACGCCCACTGCAATCACCTGGAACAGGGAGAAACCCATGTTCCGCCGCGGGCAACGTCACCGATGGGACGAACCACCGAACAGCTCAAGCAGAGGTTGAATCCCACCGTCTTCGGGATCATTTCTCTGTTCAATCACCTCGTGATTGGCTGGCAGCTTTATCTCTTCCTGGGCGCCACCGGCGGCGAGGACTACGACTCCCCCACCTCTCATTTCTGGAATCGCAATCGCAATTTCAACGGCAAGCGCCGCCTTTTCCCGCAGTCTTTCGGCAAGTGGATGCTGCGATCCAACCTGGGATTGCTCGCCATGGTTGCCTTCTTGATCATCGCCTCAGTGCAGTTTTCCCTGCTCCGTGTGCTGTGCATCTACGGCCTGCCCTACCTGATGATCAACATGTGGCTGACCACCTACACCTGGCTGCAGCACACCAACACCGATATCCCTCACTTCTCCAACGAAACCTGGACGTGGTCGAAGGGAGCCCTGCAAACGGTTGATCGGCCCTACGGGCCCATCCTCAACCTGCTGCACCATGGAATCGGTTCAACCCACGTGTGCCATCACGTGAATTCATCGATTCCGCACTACAACGCCTGGCGTGGAACTCAACTGCTAAAGCAGAGATTTCCTGAGCTGGTGCGCTACGACTCAACACCGATCCACAAAGCGCTGTGGAGGATTGCCACCCGCTGTGGTGGCGCTGTGTACCAGAACCCAAGCGATCGGGCCTTCTACTACTGAAGCGATAGGGCCCCACAACATGTGGGGATCACGGCTTAACCAGCAACAACGTCCCTGAGCCAGGCCGCCGCCAGCTGGTCGCCCCAGCATCCGTCGCGGCCATGGAAGCCGTTGTGCCCTCCCCGTGGCGTGAACAAGGTGCGAATCGCAGCCTCCGGAGGCAGCGCCTCTGCGAGACCCATTGCAGAGGAAGCAGGAACCCAAGGATCATCCAGGGCCTGCAGCAGCAAGGTGGGCGGCATCGCTTTACAGGCGGGCACCAGATGCTGCAGGGGTGAAGCCTCGCGGTAGTAGGCCTCCACATCAGCAAACCCCCAGCGGGGAGCCGTCACGGCACTGTCGAATTCACGAATCGAACGAGGGGGCGTCGCCTGCAGCTGGGCTTCCTCGTCGGCGCTCACCCCAAAGGGATCTGCCAGGGTCTGACGCACCAACCGCTTGAGCAGCCAGCGTTGGTAGACCCGATTGCGCGGTCGCTCGATCGAGGCGCTGCAGGCCGCCAGATCCAGGGGACTGCTGGCACAGAAGAGGCCATCAAGCACACCGGGGGAAGCCAGCGCGGCATTGAGCAGCATCGTGCCGCCCAGGGAGATGCCTGCCCCCAGCAGTGGGCGACCCGCCGCCAAGCTTCGGGCCCGAGCAATCACCGGCAGCAGATCGCTGTTGCAGCGTGCTGCATACGTGCCACCCGCAAGGTGGCGGCCTGGATCAGCACCGCGCAGGTTGAGGCGCAGCACTGCAAAACCGGCGACCTGGAGCGCCACACCCATCCGCCTCAGGCCTTCCCGGGAACTGGATCCACCCAGCCCATGGAGCAGCAAAACCAAGCCCTTGGGGTCCCCTTCCGGCAGATCGAGCAAGGCCAGCAACGACCCGGCAGCCGCCGCTCCACTGGGCAGGGCTGGCACGGGAATTTCAATCGGAACCCCTTGATCGTGGGGGAGATCCACCTCGCGCAGGGTGTCGCGCAGGGTTTGCAGATCACCGCCAATCCAGGGCCAGCGCTGCTCAAACGACGGAACCCCCAGCCGCTCCCGCAGCTGGGGGTTATCCACGCCGCGGGCCATCACTTCTTGCCCAGTCCCAGATCCTTGAGTTCCACCAGGAGATCGCCGAGCACCTTCTTGGCATCGCCGAACAGCATCGAGGTGTTGGCCAGCTCGAACAGATCGTTCTTGATGCCGGAGTAGCCAGCGCTCATGCCCCGTTTCACCACGAACACCGTGCGGGCGTCCTGCACATCCAGAACGGGCATGCCGTAGAGAGGCGAATTGGGGTCGTTCTTGGCCTGGGGATTGACCACATCATTGGCACCCAGCACCAACACCACGTCGGTGGCAGGGAACTCGGGATTGATCTGATCCATCTCCTGCAGCTGCTCGTAGGGCACATCGGCCTCAGCCAGGAGCACGTTCATGTGACCCGGCATACGACCGGCCACCGGGTGAATGGCATAGGCCACATCGATACCAGCGCTCTCCAGCACCCGAGTCACTTCCCTAAGCGTGTGTTGCGCCTGAGCCACGGCCAAGCCATAGCCCGGAACAATCACCACCCGTTCAGCAGCCTCAAGGGTGAGAGCGCACTCCTCAACACTGCAGCTGGTGATGTTGGTGTATTCACCGCCGCCACCGCCTGCGGCGGTCGTGGCACCCAGGGCGCCACCGAACAGCACAGACACCAGGGAACGGTTCATGCCGTTGCACATCACCTGGGTGAGGATCAGGCCAGCAGCACCAACCATGGCGCCGGCCACGATCAGCAACTGGCTGCCCACCACGAAACCGGCAGCAGCGGCAGCCACACCGGAATAGCTGTTCAGCAGGGAGATCACCACGGGCATGTCGGCGCCGCCGATCGGCAGCGTCACCCCGATTCCCAGCAGGCCGGAGGCCACCACCAGCAGCCAGAGGCCAGTGCTCGAATCAGCGTTGCGCAGCATCTCAACGGCACCCACAAGGGATGCCACCGCCATCGCAATGTTCACGGCGTGGCGCGCCTTGCTCTGCATCCAAGCCGGCGTGGACAGCCAACCCTGCAGCTTGGCCATGGCCACGATCGAGCCGGTGAAGGTGATCGCTCCCACGAACACGGAGACAACGATCGACACCACGGCCACAGGGCCTGCCGCATCGAGGGCCGCCGGGTAAAGAGCAGCAGCCAGAGCCACCAGCAGTGACGACATGCCACCGCAGCCGTTGAAGAGGGCGACCGTCTCCGGCATGGAGGTCATCGGCACCCGCTGGGCGGTGATGGCGCCGAGCACACCACCCACCAACGTTCCGGCGATGATCCAGGTCCAGGCGGCGATGCTGATGCCGCTGGTGCCGAGGTAGTTGATCAGCAGACCCAGCACCGCAAGGCCCATGGCCACAGCGGCCAGCTGGTTGGCGCCCCTGGCGGAACGCACCTTGGAGAGACCTTTGATGCCGAGGGCCAGCAGCAGAACCGCAACCAGCTCGATCGCGTATTTGAGAAGGTCAGACATCAGCGGTTCTCCTTGCGAGCAGGCTTGCGGCTGAACATGGCCAGCATGCGATCGGTCACGAGGAAGCCCCCGATCACGTTGAACAGGGCAAAGCCCAGCGAGACGGAACCGAGCAGCAGCAGCACGGTGTTGTCGCCGGCTTTGATGATGGCGGTGAGTGCTGCCAACACGGTGATGCCCGAGATGGCATTGGCACCACTCATCAAGGGAGTGTGCAGGGTGGGGGGAACCTTGCCGATCAGCTCCAGCCCAAGCAGGCTGCCAAGCAGGAGAACCCAGAGGAATTCAACAAACATCAGTTGGCACCTGGGGTAAGGACATCGCCACGATGGATGGTGCCGTCCTGGGCGATCAGACAGCCGGCGATCAGTTCATCCTCGGGATCAAGGCTGAGGACGCCGTCCTTCAAGATGGGCTCCAGCAGAGCCACGAGGTTGCGGGCGTAGAGCGCACTGGCGTGATTGGGAACGCTGCAGGGCAGGTCGTTACCACCGATCAGCTTCACACCCTTGCGATCCACGGTCTTGCCAGGAACGGTGTCGGCACAGTTGCCGCCCTGGGCCACGGCCAGATCCACCACCACCGCGCCGGGGCGCATCCGATCGAGCATGTCTTCGCTGATCAGACGCGGAGCGCGGCGGCCGGGCACCTGGGCGGTGCAGATGGCCACGTCGGCCTCCGCCAGCTGATCGGACAGCTGCTGACGCTGGGCCGCCAGGAAGGCATCGGAGGCCTGTTTGGCATAGCCACCGGATTCCGAAGGCTTGTCCTCCATTTCGGGGGGCTCAATGAAACGGGCGCCGAGGGATTCCACCTGCTCCTTCACCGCAGGTCTGATGTCACTGACGTACACGACAGCACCCAGACGGCGCGCCGTGGCCACGGCCTGAAGGCCGGCCACACCGGCTCCAAGAATCACCACCTTGGCCGGCTGAACGGTGCCCGCCGCCGTCATCAGCATCGGGAAATAACGGTCCAGCGCGGCGGAGGCCAGCAGCACCGACTTGTAGCCCGCGATGTTGGCCTGGGAGGAGAGCGCATCGGCGGACTGCGCCCGGCTGATCCGGGGCAACAGCTCGAGCGCCATGGCTGAAAGGCCGCTGCGCTTCAGGGCGGCCGTCAGCTCTTCGTTGGCGTAGGGGGAAAGAAGACCGACCACCAGCGCTCCCTGGCGCAAGCTGGCCAGGGTGGCTGCGCTCGGCGATTGAACACAGAGGAGAACGTCGGCCTGACCCCAGGCCGACGTGTCTCCTTTCTCAATGAGATCTGCGCCCTGCTCGGCGTAGGCCTCATCGAGGTATCCGGAGGGAGTACCGGCTCCGCATTCGACTGCGACGCTGCAGCCCAACGAAACGAATTTTTTGACCGTGTCCGGCGTTGCCGCGACACGGGTTTCTCCCGGTGTCGACTCCACCGGTATCAGAAGTCTGGGCAAGGCGAACACAACCACCGACCCAAGCGAGGTTACGAGGTCGCCTTCTCGCGATCAGGAACCTTCCTGAAGAAAGACCCTCAGTTCTGTTGCTCTTGCTACGTGAAGTGCACCCTCTGTGCTCCCCATGGGTCTCAGCGCAATCGAGTGTCCCGACGGCCTCTGCCACAGCCACCACGGTGGCCATGCCGTTGAACGGGAAACCATGCAGTCCACCCTCCAGTTGCACGGCAAAGACTGGTGCGAACGGCTGGCGGAGCGGATTTATGAAATCTCCGTCGACACCTTTTCGCAAAGCGTGATGCCGAGCCTGCACACGGCCGGCTGGCAGCGACGCCATCTCGACTGGGAGTTCAAGCTCAACGACGGTGAGAGCGAGCCCGATCGCACCCTGGTGGACGGGATGATCAACGCCACGGAAAGCTTCCTGCGCAGCAGCGAGGTGCACCGCCTGTTCATCCAGGAACTCGTGCAGGGCACCTTCGCGGAGGCCGAAAACGACGACCTGCGCATTCAAGCGGTGCGCACCTTGGTGGAGACCGAAATCGTGGCGATGCTTGAGGAGCACAAAGAGGAGCTGCTGGATCGGCTCGCTCAGCAGCTGCTGGACACCGCCAAGGGGGATTTCACGGCAGCTCGCTCCGCCTCGGAGGAGGCCTTGAAGGAAGTGGAGCACCTGGTGGTCAACCACGCCGAAGCGCTCTGAAGCAGGCGCTCTAAAGCAAGCGCTGATGATCCAAAACGTGCTGCCGGTCAGACGATCGGCAGCACTTCCTGTTCGAGGCCGGCGGCCCCGTTCACCTCTCCGCGGCGGTGCAGAACCCGGGCCCGAAGAATCAACGGATCGATATCGCATTCGAGTTGCCAGCAGCCATCGAGCTGGTCGCGCTGCTGATCGAGGGGGCTGCTGAAGAAACGACGTTCGGCCATGGCGATGGGCGGGACCCGATCCCGATGGAGCTGATGGCCGGACGGTAGAGATGCCACGGCGCAAAGGAATGGTTAAAAAGACTCATCTTCCCGGGAGGTGATATCTCAGCCGTCAGCTTCAACCTCCCGGCCAGGCAAACCACGAACGAGGCCCAGGCACGCCAGGTGCAACCAAGGCAGTGGCAGCAACAGCTGATTCAGCTGCTGCGGCGCAGGCTCGAGCTTGAGGGCAGCAGCCGCGACCTGCTGGTGTTTGCCGGCCCCGGGGCAGGCAAAACCCTCGGAGCGTTGCTGGGATTCCGCGCCATGCGTGATCAAGGCCGGCTGGACCATTTCCTGGCCTTCTGCCACCGGACCTCAATCCTCAATCAGTGGAAATCTGCCGCGGCGCGTCTTGGCTTGCGGCTGGAGGAGTGGCCCTGCCCGCCGGAGCAAAGCCAGGACGCCGATGGCTTGTTGGTGACCTATCAGGGGGCCGGTCGCCAGCGCGAGGCTCTGGGGGAACGGCTCAAGCAATGGGGCCTGAGCGCCTGCATGGCGATCGCCGATGAGGCCCATCATCTCGGCGTTGATCCCGACGAACCGGATGCCACCGCCTGGGGGCAGACCTTTCTGGAGCTGACCGGCAGCGTGCGGCTGCGCCTGGGGCTCACGGGCACCCCCTTTCGTGCCGACAACCTGGCGTTCTGCGCCGCCAGGCGCATGCGGGTGCGGCTCGATGACGGCGGTTGGGTTGAGCAGATCCGACCGGATCTCTGCGTTGAACCCAGGGACTTGATCGCCGCAGGGGATGTGCGCCCCCTGGAGTTCCGTTTTCAGGACGGCTGGGTGGAACACAGCCGCGAAGGCCAACCCGACCGCGACGTTTCCCCCCTCTCGGCGGAGCAACGGGAAAGCTGGCGCGCGCGAAACCTGCGTCGCGCCATTCGCCTGGCTGACAGCAGCAGCATTGGTCAGCAGGTGCTGCTGTGCGCCCAGCAGAAACTGAACAAGTTGCGTGAGCGACAACCGCAGGCTGCTGGTCTTGTGATCGCCCGCGACATCAGCCACGCCGAAGCCATCAGCCGGGTGTTGATGGACGACGGCAACCGGGTGGAGTTGATCCATTCCCAGAGCCCCCAAGCAACGGAGCGCTTGAACGCCTTCCAAAGCGGTGACGCCGATTGGCTGGTGAGCATCGACATGTGCGCGGAGGGCTTTGATGCGCCACGTCTACGGGTGGTGGCCTACCTGACCACCGTGGTGACCCGGAGCCGGTTTGTGCAGGGCATCACCCGGGCTGTGCGGATGACACCTGAACTGGCCGCCCGTGAAGCCGTTCCCAGGGAAGCATCCTACGTGTTTGCTCCAGCAGACCCACTGCTGATGGACTACGCCCGCTCATGGTCGGTGGCCGAGCCCTACGTGCTGCGGCCTCAGGAGCAGGAGGCCGAAGACGAGCAGCCGGGGGTTGGCGCCTGGCGCGGACCGAGCCTTCCCCTGGAAGCGGTGGAGGACGGAGCCGGCGCTGTGATCCGGCTGAAAACGCCCGAATTACCCGCTTTTTTGCAGCGCTGAGCACAGCATTGGCCAGAGGAAAATGCGAATTTGTGCAAATGGAGGGCTGAAAGGGCCCCCCGATCCGCCAACCTGATCAACATCGAGGAGACAGTCATGGACGCTGCAATGGAACGCCGGATCGTCGTTGCAACGGGCTGGGCATCCACGCGCATCGCAGTCCTGGACAAGGAAGAGCGCTATGAAGACAGTTATGCGATAACGCAAGAATTCTGCGAATGGATCACATGCATCGGCGAAAACGTGGAGATGCTTGAGGCCAATGTTTTGGCAGCTCCGCGCAACCCGTGCAAACGGCGTCCAATTCACGACCCCAGCTCCAACGACTCACAAGTTGAAATCTGAAGTTTTTCTTAAATTCTTCTAAATCTCATTCATTTTTTCCCAAGCCTTTGCTCACGTCGGCTTCCAGCAGGGCTTTAGATTTAACTCATAGTCAGTTCGCTTAATCGGTGGGTCAAGCCGGTACAGATCACATCGAAAACCTGGTCATCGTTGGGTCAGGGCCAGCCGGGTACACAGCCGCCATCTACGCAGCACGGGCCAACCTGCAACCGCTGCTTATCACTGGGTTCCAGCGCGGTGGCATCCCCGGTGGCCAGCTGATGACCACCACCCATGTGGAGAATTTTCCGGGCTTCCCTGATGGCGTGCTCGGGCCCGACCTGATGGACCTGATGAAGTCCCAGGCGGTGCGTTGGGGCACCCACCTGCTGGAAGCAGATGCGGACAGCATTGATCTCAGCTCCAAGCCCTACCGCATTGAGGTCGAGGGACAGACCATCCGCACCCACGCCCTGGTGATCGCGACCGGCGCCAGTGCCAACCGCCTCCAACTTCCCTCTGAGGAAACCTTCTGGAGCAAAGGCATCAGTGCCTGTGCGATCTGTGACGGCGCCACACCGCAGTTCCGCAATGAGGAACTCGCCGTGGTGGGCGGCGGCGACTCCGCCTGCGAGGAGGCGGTGTACCTCACCAAGTACGGAAGCCATGTGCATCTGGTGGTGCGCTCCGACAAGCTCCGCGCCAGTGCCGCGATGGCTGATCGGGTGTTGGCCAACGACGCGATCACGGTGCACTGGAACAGCGAAATCGAGGACGTGAGCGGGGACGACTGGATGCAGTCGATGACCCTGCGCAATCGCATCGAGGCCAGTTCATCCACCATCGCCGTTAAGGGGCTCTTCTATGCCATCGGCCACACCCCCAACACCGATCTGCTTAAGGGGCAAATCGATCTGAACGACAAGGGTTACCTGACAACGCAACCCGGACGACCGGAAACGTCCATGGAAGGCGTTTTCGCGGCCGGCGATGTGGCCGATGCCGAATGGCGACAGGGCATCACCGCAGCTGGCAGCGGCTGCAAGGCGGCCTTGGCAGCGGAGCGCTGGCTGAGTCACCACAACCTGGCCACCCGGGTGCAGCGTGAGCAGGTGGAGCCGGCGGTGGCCGAACGCCCGGTGAATGTGGATGTCACCACGGAAGCCACCTACGACCCCCAAGGGCTTTGGCAGAAAGGGAGCTTTGCCCTGCGCAAGCTGTATCACGACAGCGCCAAGCCGCTGCTGGTGATTTACACCTCACCGAGTTGTGGACCTTGCCACGTGCTGAAACCCCAGTTGCAACGAGTGATTGAAGAACTGGATGGATCCGCCCAAGCCGTTGTGATCGACATCGAAGCCGATCAGGAGATCGCTGAACAGGCCGGAGTGAACGGCACACCCACGGTGCAGCTGTTCCACAACAAGGCCATGGTGAAGCAGTGGCGCGGCGTGAAGCAGCGCAGTGAATTCAAAGCTGCGATTGAAGCTTGCCTTCAGGCTGCTGCCTGAGGGCGACAGCCCTCAGCGGCGGCGCGGTCCGCCGGGGCGGTTGCCGCCGGGACGACCGCCGGGAGCACCGGCATTGCGCTCGCGGTAGGTGATGCGGCCGCGGGTGAGGTCGTAGGGGCTGATCTCCACCAGCACCTTGTCACCAGCGAGCAATTTGATCCGGAACTTGGTGAGCTTTCCAGCGGCTCTGCAGAGGCATTGGTGGCCAGCAGGCTGCTCGAGGGTGACCAGATAGAACCCGTTGCCCTGTTCCTTCTCGATCACTCCCGAGGTTTCGATCATGCGCTGGTGGCCAGTTCTGTCTTGCTGCAGCCAGTTTAGAAGGCCACTTGCACCCCGCAGAGACAACACAGCCCTTAGGCTCCAACGCCGACACACATCCCCCTGCCGTGATTCTCCCCCCGTTGAGCCTGGATCTCGGCCTGCTGTTGATCTCCATTGGCGTGGTCAACCTGTGGAGGATGCGCGAAAACGCAAGCTGACTTGACGACGCTGCTGCTGAACAAGCCCTACGGGGTTTTGAGTCAATTCACGCCGGAGGAAGGAAGCCGCTGGCGTTGCCTGAGCGACTTTGTTGATGTGCCCCAGGTGTATGCCGCGGGCCGGCTCGATGCCGACAGCGAGGGGCTGCTGATCCTCACCAGCAACGGCCGTCTCCAACAGCGCCTCACCGACCCTCGCTTTGGCCATTGGCGCAGCTACTGGGCGCAGGTGGAAGGAACTCCCAACACCACTCAACTGCAACAGCTCTGCGATGGGGTTGTGGTCCAGGGGCGCCGGACCTTGCCGGCGAAGGCGCGCTGGCTTCAGGGCCAAGACCAACCGACGTTGCCCGAACGAACACCTCCGATTCGTTATCGAGCTGCGATTCCCGCCAGTTGGTTGCTGCTGTCCCTCACCGAGGGGCGCAACCGGCAGGTGCGCCGGATGACGGCGGCCGTTGGCCTGCCGACGCTGCGTCTGGTGCGCTGCTGCATCGATCTGATGGACAACGGTCCCCCGCTGGACCTCACGGGCCTTCACCCCGGCAGTTGGCGTGCGGTGACTGCAGCTGAACAGGAACGGCTCAACCGCCTGATCAGCAGCAGCTCGAGCGCTGGTGCTCAGCGGGGAGGACATCGGCGGGGAGGGCACCGACGAGGGTGACCGCCCGGAATTCAATGCCCTCCACCACACGCCAGGGCTGCTCACTGCGATCGGCGTAGCGAACCTGCTCAAAGCCAAGAGCTTCGAAGGCCTCCAGGAAGGCCTGTTCCTGCCATGCGCCGCTGATGCAGCCACTCCAGAGATCAGGGTCCTGCTGCAAACGCAGGGGCACCACCTGATCGCAGACAATGTCGCTGATGGCAACGCGACCACCAGGGGCCAGGACCCGGCGAATGTTGGCCAGGAGCCTGTCGCGTGCCGATGGGTTCACCAGGTTGAGCACACAGTTGCTCAGCACCACATCGATCGAACCGTCTGCGATCAGGGGTTCACCTGTGGCCGTGGGGGCATCCAGGGCTTCGATGGCCCCATCAACAAAACGGACGTTGTCGAAGCCAACGGCTGAAGCAACAACCGGGATCGCTTGACGCGACAAGGCCAGCATGTCGGCGTTGCGGTCCACACCGGTCACGCGGCCGGATGCCCCGACAATTTGGCTGCAGATGAAGGCGTTTTTGCCGCTGCCGCTGCCCAGGTCCAGCACGCGGTCCCCCTGCTTCACCCAGCGGGTGGGGTCACCACAGCCGTAATCCCGCTCAACAACAGCATCAGGAATCACCTTGAGCAGGGCAGGGTCGAAGCCGACCGGGGTGCAAAGGCAGGCTTCCTGCTCTTGGGCAGCAGCCCCGTAGCGAGCTTCCACCGCCTGTGTTTGATCCAGCGACTGGGGCACTGGGGACGAACAACACGATTCCGCCATCAGCCGATCGCCTCTTGCAGCTCACGCACCACATTCCACTGGCCGTACCAGTAGTTGGCTTCAGCCCGTCGGTCGGGGTCCTCCACACCATCCACCGCATCGGGGCCCACCGACTTCCACAGCTCATGGCCGCAGACGCGGTTGAGGCCTTGTTCCGCCTCATCCGACAACAACTGCAGACGCCGCTGCAGATTTTTGAGCTGAGCGACAGCCATCAGAACAGGATCAATTGAGGCGATAGTACAAAAGAACCAAGAGGGATCAAGGTTCAGAAAGGCAGCTTTTTCTTCGCGTCCTTATCGAGATCGGCTTCCATCTCGCGCAGGCGCTTCAGGATCGTGTCGTAGTACTCACCGATGTAGCCCTCCATGTCCGTGGTCTCCGAGGCCTCAAGACCGAAGGCGGCATAGCTGTTCTGCATGGGGGCATCCAGGGTCTGACCACTGCCGGTGACCTCAGCAAAAGCCAAGCGCTCCGCCACATTGACGGCGGGTTCAAAGAAGGACGCAACCCCCTGCATCAGGTTCATCAGGACGGGCTGCACACGAAACACGCGGGCTGTCTTGCCGCTGCAGCGTTCACAGAGCTGCACCAGTTCGCCGGTGTTCCAGGCCTTGGGGCCAACAACGGGGTAGGTGCCACGCACGGTTTCGTCCCGCTCGAGCGCCGCAACGGCGAAGCGGGCCATGTCCTGGGTGTTCATGTAGGCGATGGCCGTGGGGCTGCCACTGACCCACACCGTCTGGCTCTCCAGAACAGGAATGGCGAACTGACTGATCACCCCCTGCATGAAGGCGGCACCCTGCAGGATCGTGTAGTCGAAATCCGAGGACTCCAGCAGCTTCTCCGTGCAGGCCTTGATGTCCATCAAGGGAACATCGCGGTGCTGATGGGCGCCCAGCAGTGAGAGGAAGACAAAACGCTTCACCTCTGCCCGCTCACAGGCACGAAGCAGATTGAGCTTTCCGTCCCAATCCGTTTCGTAGATGCTGCGGGGGTCGTTGGGACGACTGGTGGATGCATCGATCACGGCATCCATGCCCTCGAGGGCGTAATCGAGGCTGTCGGGCTCCAACAGGTCACCCCGGGTCAGCTCACAACCCCATTCCTGCAGAAAGGCAGCCTTGCGGGGGGTCCGCACCATGCAACGCACTTGGTGGCCGGCGTCAAGGGCACTACGGGCGATCTGTCGTCCCAGGGTGCCGGTGCCACCCACCACAAGCACTTGCATCGGAGCCTTCCTCACGAGGGGTGGAGCCTAATGGCCCCGGTACCAAAGCGACTGCTTCAGTCGTCGCCCTGGAGTTTCAGCAGCAGAGCACCACCAGCGAGGCCGACGGGAATCAAGACCCAGAAGATCGCAGCAGTTCCAAAAATCTCAGCAGCCATGGTCTGGGCAAAGCGATCACCCGCCCATTTAAATCCCTTCCCCCCGCAGGCTGGCGCAGATCTGTAACAGCTGCGGTAATTCCGCATCTGTTCGCACCTGGCCCGGCATGACGCCACTGGCACTGGCGCGATAACCCGCCGCCTGGAGCGCTTGCACCAATGGCTCAACAGCTGGTGGGCCGCCGATGCCCAGCCGTCGGGCCAACTCATCGGTGGGCCAGACCGTGGGGCGATCGCCGGGATCCGCCTGCAGGCGCTGCATCAACCGAATGGTGGCGGGGCTGATCTGTTGACGCCCCAGCTGTTGAGCCTCGGCAATCAGCTGCTGCAACAACTGTGGCTCCTGCAAGGGACCGATCCACAGCGGGCCGCTGATGCTCCAGCGCCCCTGCCCAGCCGCGCATTCACAGGCGGACCAGCCGCTGAGCTTGAGCAGAGGCTGTACCCGCTGGGCACCGCAGCGTCCGCAACGGGCCACCAGCCCCAGCTTCTGTTCATCGCCCGCGGGGATCTGGCGCCGCAGGCGCAGGGCGAGGCGAAAGGTGCGGCCTTCACTGAAGCTGAACAGTGGCTGCAGTCCGCGGCCCAGCATCCAGGCCTGCCGCGCCACCAGCCCAATCTGCTGCCGCAGGGCCATTTCCCAGCTGGAGGGATGGGCGCGAGCGGCAGCCCCAAGGCTGCGGATGGCGCCTGGCCGGTCGTGGCCGGTGGGGGAGCGACCATCCGTGGCGGCCAGAAACAACAGGCCGTCAAAGCGCAGAGCCTGAAGGGCCGGCTGAATTAGAGGCCCAGGAGCACCAAAGGCATCAAGATCGATGAAATCGAACCAGTGGCGCTCAACAATCGAGCGGTGCAGCAGCAGGTCTGCAGCCTCAGCCGTGAGCCGGATTGAACACCCCAGCCCCGCCGCATTGGCCTGGATCAGCGGCAGCCGGTCGGGATCCCCATCGTTGATCCAGAGCTCCGTTTCAACGGCCGGGCTGGCCAGCGCCTCCAACCCCCAGCGCAGGGCCCTAATCCCGCAACCGGCCATCAGATCCAGCCAGCGCAGGGGGCGCGTGGCATGGAGGCTCTGGTGACGGGCCAGCAACACCGAAAGGTCCCGGGCCGGACGCGACTCAGGCCTGAAAAAGCCTGGGCCAAGGCTGAGCTCAGCCAAACCTTCGCGATAGTGATGATCGGTTGAGGTCAGAAGGGTGCCGCCTGCTGCTGTCCAGACTGCCGAGTGGGGTGTCCAGAGCACCTGGCAGTGGAGGGGCTGGCCCTGCCACTGGCGGGTCAGCGGCCCTGAAGGGGGCCCTGCCCTGCTGCTGCTGCACGGGTTCGGCGCCGCCAGCGGACACTGGCGCCACTGCGCGCCGCGCCTGGCTGACCAGGGCTGGCGGGTTTACAGCCTGGATCTGCTGGGTTTCGGCCAATCCGCCCAGCCGGCGCGGCCGATGGACAACCGGCTCTGGGCCCTGCAGGTGTGCGCATTCCTCGATCAGGTGGTGCAAGAGCCAGCAGTGGTGATCGGCAATTCCCTGGGGGGTCTGACCGCACTCACCGCGGCGGTGCTGGCGCCGAAACGGGTGCGGGCGGTGGTCGCCGCGCCCCTACCGGACCCTGCCCTGATTCAACCGTTGCCGAAACGACGGGCGCCCTGGCGGCGGCGTTGGCAGCGGCGCCTGCTCGCCCTAGTGCTGCACGTGCTCCCGCTTGAACTTGTGGTGCCCTTGATCGCGCGCACGGGCCTGCTCAAAACCGGACTTCAGGGGGCCTACTGGCAGTCAATCCAATCCGACCCGGAGCTGCTGCAGCTGATCGCCCGTCCTGCCCGGCGCCCCACAGCAGCCCGGGCCCTGCGGGGCATGAGCCTGGGCATGGCCAACCGTCCCCGAGGCGCCACCGCCCCCGCCCTGCTCGAGCAACTGCGGGTGCCCATGCTGCTGATCTGGGGCCGTCAGGATCGGTTTGTGCCCCTGGCCATCGGGGAATCCGTGGCCGCCAGCCACCCAGAACTCGAGCTGAGGGTGCTGGATCGCTGCGGACACTGCCCCCATGACGAAGCGCCTGATCGCTTCCTAGCTGTGTTGTTGCCCTGGCTGGACCGTAACTTGGGAGGACCAGACCGGCAGGGGACGACCAGCGGCGATGAAACACACCCTTTCGGTGGTGGTTGAAGACGAATCCGGCGCACTCAGCCGGATCGCAGGACTCTTCGCCCGACGCGGCTTCAACATCGACAGCCTGGCTGTCGGCCCAGCAGAGGCCGAAGGGCAATCGCGCCTGACGATGGTTGTTGAGGGCGACGACCAGACGCTCCAGCAGATGACCAAACAGCTAGACAAGCTGGTGAACGTGCTTCAGGTGCTCGACCTGACCCAGCGCCCCGCCGTGGAGCGTGAGCTGATGCTGCTCAAAGTTTCAGCACCGGCAGCATCCCGGGGCGCCGTGATCGAACTTGTTCAGGTGTTCAGGGCCAAGGTTGTGGACGTGGCCGATGAAGCCTTGACCCTGGAAGTAGTGGGGGATCCCGGAAAGCTGGTGGCCCTTGAACGGTTGATGGCCCCCTTCGGCATTCTTGAAATCGCCCGCACCGGCAAGGTGGCCCTGGAGCGGGCATCAGGCGTGAACACCGAAATGCTCAAGGTGTCACCCAGCCACAGCCGGGTGCCCGCCTGAGTTACTGCGTTATCACAGCCTTGGTGATGCGATCTCCTTGCTGGATCGCATCCACCACCTCCATGCCGTCCACCACACGGCCGAAGACGGCGTAACGACCGTCGAGTTCCGGTAAGGGGCGCAAGGCCACATAGAACTGGGCGCTGGCGGAGTCAGGAGCCTGGGAGCGGGCCATGGCCACCGCGCCACGCTCATGGGTCAACTCCAGGCCATCAAGTTCTGCCGGATTGGTGCTCACCCTGCTGTAGCGGGGCTGCGGCTCGGATCGGAACTTGATCTCAAGCGGGATCATCCGCGCCTGGCCGTTGTCGGGATCCAAAAAACTGCCGGTACCGAGCTGCCCCAGGGGAACCGATCGATCACTGGATTGCGGATCGCCCCCCTGAACAACAAAGGGAACGGGCTCGCGAACAACGCGGTGGAACATGGTGCCGTCGTAGGTGCCGCGCCGCACCAGATCGATGAAATTGCCGGAGGTGAGGGGAGCGGCATCGCCGTTCACTTCAATCGTGAACTCGCCCTGGCTCGTCTGCATGGTGACGGTGGCCAGGCCCTGCAGGCAGGCCGCCTGAGCATCGGCACAACCGGTCACCACCGAAGCGCGCGGGGAAGGGCTGCAACTCACCAACAACGGGATGAGCAGCAACAGCGTCCAGGAACGAAGACGACGCATCGGATCAAAGACCCTCAAGGTTGACGCCCAGGAAGCGGGCCAGTTCAGCACCGTCCTTCTCCAACTGAGCCAGAGGAAGCGGTTCACCAACGCGGGTGAGCGGCATGTCACGGCGTCCCTGGATTCTCAGGGCGACGCGGCGGCGCGCATTGAAGCCATCGCGCACCTCCACCTTCACCGCCTTGACGTCTTTAAGCGGAATTTCCACCAGAACGGGTTTGCGGAAACCACGACGGCTGATGGTCACCACGCCGGCATCTTTATCGAAGCGATTGCTGCCGCCGCCAACGTTCACGGCAATCACGTACCAGAGGTAAGTGGCCAGCAACGCCGCAGCCAGGCTGTACAAGCCCATCACCAGTCCCTGGGGCACGAACACCAGCGCAGCGGGGTGCCCCAAGGGGAGCAGGTCGCGACCGAGGTAGCTCGAGAGCGAAGCCAGAAGGAAGCCCACGCCCCCAATCGTGACGGCCGAAGCCACCAGAAAATTCGAGAGACGACGGGAGCCGAGCACGGGTTGCTCGAGCACTGCTGCGGACATGACCCAGCCAGAACGAAGCGCCATTGTGACCGCAGAAAGGCCCCGACGACGAAATAGGAAAAAATCCCTAAGAAACAGAGCGATACAGGGCGTTTCAGCTCACGCAAATCAGCCCCGCAGGTCGCGTGAAGATTGTTAAGGTCGCGGCGTATCCCACAGCCTGCGGCTTTCCGCACCGTTCACCTCTCATGACGATCGCTGTAGGACGCGCGCCACAGCGGGGATGGTTTGACGT
>NZ_UCNM01000001.1:0-1677 GCF_900473975.1 Synechococcus sp. N26
CCCGATGCCAGCAACTGACGGCACCGGCGGGCAGCAAGAACAGAATGGCCGTCAAGGCAGATCGCTCGGCACCGTCCTGTCGTTGAACTTGGTCTGGACTGCGATGCAGCTCTCGGTACCAGCCCCCCTCTGGATGAGGCTTTAAGCCGAGGTGCTGGATCAGGGTTTGCGTTTTTCTCATGGCAGTCCGGCGCGTTGTCTCATGCTTTTCAGTTGCTGCTAGTCCCGGCCCATCCATAGGACTGCTCAGTCAATGCCCACCAGCAAAAGCGGTTGGTTCTTGCCTTGTCGAGGTTGCCTTGCTTCCACGCTGCTGAGTCGACGTAAAGCGTTGCTGAGGGGTTGGCAACCTCTGCACGCACCGAGTTGTGCAGAGAGGATCTCAGATGGCTCCTCTCTGTTGATGGTTGATTGGAGCTCAATTCTGAAAGCACAACAAAAAGCCCCCTCCGAGGAGGGGGCTTTCCGATTCAGTTGATCTGAATCGTTTGTTGATTCCAGATCAACCGATGGCAGGAGCCTGCAGAGCCACAGGAGTGGACTCAGCAGCAGCCAGGTCGAGGGGGAAGTTGTGAGCGTTGCGCTCGTGCATCACTTCCATGCCGAGGCCGGCACGGTTCAGCACATCAGCCCAGGTGTTCAGGACGCGGCCCTGACCATCAAGGATGGACTGGTTGAAGTTGAAGCCGTTCAGGTTGAAGGCCATGGTTGACACGCCGAGGGCGGTGAACCAGATGCCTACAACAGGCCAGGCAGCCAGGAAGAAGTGAAGGCTACGGCTGTTGTTGAAGGAGGCGTATTGGAAGATCAGGCGACCGAAGTAACCGTGGGCAGCCACGATGTTGTAGGTCTCTTCCTCTTGGCCGAACTTGTAGCCGTAGTTCTGGGACTCAGCCTCGGTGGTTTCACGCACCAAGGAGGAGGTCACCAGGGAGCCGTGCATGGCGGAGAACAGGCTGCCGCCGAAAACACCTGCGACGCCCAGCATGTGGAAGGGGTGCATCAGGATGTTGTGCTCGGCCTGGAACACCAGCATGTAGTTGAAGGTGCCAGAGATGCCCAGGGGCATTGCGTCAGAGAAGGAACCCTGACCGAAGGGGTAAACCAGGAAGACAGCGGAGGCTGCAGCGACAGGTGCGCTGTAGGCAACGCAGATCCAGGGGCGCATGCCCAGGCGGTAGGAGAGTTCCCACTCACGACCCATGTAGGCGTAGATGCCGATGAGGAAGTGGAAAACAACCAGCTGGAAGGGGCCGCCGTTGTACAGCCACTCGTCGAGGGAAGCAGCTTCCCAGATGGGGTAGAAGTGCAGGCCGATGGCGTTGCTGGAAGGAACAACAGCACCAGAGATGATGTTGTTGCCGTAGATCAGGGAGCCAGCGACGGGCTCACGGATGCCATCGATGTCGACCGGAGGAGCGGCGACGAAAGCGATGACGAAGCAGATGGTGGCAGCCAGCAGTGTGGGGATCATCAGCACACCGAACCAACCGACATACAGACGGTTGTTGGTGGAGGTGACCCACTCACAGAAGGCCTGCCAGCTGGAAGCGCCGGAGCGCTGCTGGAGGGTGGTAGTCATGAGAACGGAAAGAAATGTTCCCGAAGGAACGGTTTAAGGAAGGGCAGGAGAGCCCTGCCTAAAGGGGAGTGTAAAGGAAGTTTGCGCTGTGTGTC